>JANMSG010000864.1:0-12183 GCA_031389065.1 Acidobacteriota bacterium
CATAGCCAATTCGGCGCTCTTTGCAACCGTAACGACAGATGCTTCGTGCGGCGCAGTCAATTCCATGCACGATTCCTACACACCAATCGGCGGACTGGTGCCGCTGGTCAATATCATGCTTGGCGAAGTCGTCTTCGGCGGTGTTGGGGCGGGACTTTACGGAATCCTTGTAATGGTCGTTTTGACAGTTTTCATCGCAGGTCTGATGGTCGGGCGCACGCCAGAATATCTGGGCAAAAAGATTGAAGCCAAAGACGTGAAGATGGCTATGCTTTACGCGCTGGTCTTTGCGCTCTCGATTCTTGCCTTTTCGGCTTGGTCAAGCGTCGCTCCATATGGCGAATCGAAGACCAACAATTCAGGACCTCACGGCTTATCGGAAATCGTTTACGCCTACACCTCGGCGACGGGCAACAATGGCTCTGCGTTTGCGGGCATCACGGTCAACACACTCTGGTACAACACGACTCTTGGGCTGGCGATGTTGATCGGTCGTTTTCTGATGATTATTCCGATGATGGCAATCGCCGGTAATCTGGCGTCAAAAAAAGTCACGCCGCAATCAGCAGGTTCATTCCCCGTTCACACGCCGCTTTTCGTGTCTTTATTAATCGGCGTGATTTTAATCGTCGGCGCGTTGACCTTCTTTCCTGTGCTGTCACTCGGTCCGATTGTCGAACATTTCCTGATGCACGGAGGAACCACGTTTTAAGAAACGATGAACGCGGAACGATGAATGATAAAGTAAGTTTGTTCATCGTTCATCATTCATCGTTCCGCGTTTCTGGAGAGATTATGGCAGAAAAAGCGCAAAAGAGACCTTTATTCGATCCGGCGATTGTCAAACGGGCAATTAAGGATTCCTTTATCAAATTGAACCCGAAACTGGTTGCGAAAAATCCCGTGATGTTTGTTGTCGAAATCGGCAGCATCTTAACGACCTTGCTTATCGTTCGAGACATTGCCACAGGACAAACAAGCAATCTGCTCTTCACGGTTCAAGTGACGTTGTGGCTGTGGTTCACCGTCTTGTTTGCAAATTTCGCAGAAGCGATGGCTGAAGGGCGCGGCAAGGCGCAAGCAGATACGCTGCGCAAAGCCAAGACCGAGAGCATTGCTCACCTCATCACCAAAGACGCAGGCGCAGAAGGCATCAGTCATCTGCAAACCGAAGAAATCGCTGCGACAAAGCTGAAAAAAGGCGACCTGGTGTTTGTGCGGGCTGGCGAATTCATACCGGGCGATGGCGAAGTCACTGAAGGCGTAGCCTCAGTTGACGAATCGGCAATCACAGGCGAAAGCGCACCCGTCATACGCGAGTCGGGCGGCGACCGTTCTTCTGTCACAGGCGGCACCAAAGTGCTTTCCGATTGGATAAAGATTCGCATTACATCAAACCCTGGCGAGACTTTTCTTGATCGCATGATTGCTTTGGTTGAAGGCGCAGAGCGACAGAAAACACCAAACGAAATCGCCCTTAATATATTACTCGCGGGACTCACCATCATCTTTATTCTGGCGGTTGTTACGCTCTTGCCTTATGCAATCTACAGCGTCAATCAATCGGATGCCGCAGGTATCTTTAAAACCGCCGAGCCGCCTACGATCACTGTGCTTGTCGCTTTGCTCGTCTGTTTGATACCGACGACGATTGGCGGTTTGTTATCGGCAATCGGCATAGCGGGAATGGACAGGGTGATTCAACATAACGTCCTGGCGATGTCGGGTCGGGCTGTCGAAGCGGCGGGCGATGTCAATACGCTTCTCCTGGATAAGACCGGGACCATCACGCTCGGCAATCGTCAGGCGACGGAGTTCATAGCGGTTCCAGGCGTTGATGAGCAGCAGCTTGCCGACGCGGCGCAGTTATCGAGTCTTTCGGACGAAACCCCCGAAGGTCGTTCCATCGTTGTCCTGGCAAAAACCAAGTATGGACTCAGAGGGCGCGAACTCGCTTTGCACGAAGCCGCCTTCATTCCCTTCTCCGCAAACACGCGAATGTCCGGCGTTGATTTTGATGGGCGTTCGATTCGCAAAGGCGCGGTTGACGCGGTTATGAAATTCATAGAAGAAAACAATGGCTACATACCGCCTGAAATGAAAACCATCGTCGAGCGTATATCGAACGCCGGCGGAACGCCTCTGGCTGTTGCAGACGGCAATCGCGCATTAGGCGTGATTCATTTGAAAGACATCGTCAAAGGTGGAATGCGCGAACGCTTCGAACAGTTGCGCAAGATGGGCATCAAGACGGTAATGATTACCGGCGACAATCCGCTGACGGCTGCAGCAATTGCCCGCGAAGCAGGGGTTGACGATTTTCTTGCCGAAGCCAAGCCGCAAGACAAAATGGATTTAATCAAGCGCGAACAAGCGGCGGGCAACCTCGTGGCGATGACCGGTGATGGCACGAATGACGCGCCCGCGCTCGCTCAATCGGATGTCGGCGTAGCCATGAATTCGGGAACCATGGCTGCCAAAGAAGCAGGAAATATGGTTGATTTGGATTCCAACCCTACGAAACTGATAGAGATTGTCGAAATCGGCAAACAGTTGTTGATGACGCGCGGCGCCTTGACTACCTTTTCGATAGCCAATGACCTGGCAAAATACTTTGCCATCATTCCGGCGATGTTTTCGGCATTGTACGCCTTGACGGGCGCACAGGCGGGACCTCTTGCGGCGCTTAACATTATGAAACTGGCATCGCCGGAATCGGCAATTTTGTCGGCGGTCATTTTCAATGCCTTGATCATCGTCGCACTTGTCCCTTTGGCGCTCAAAGGCATCAAGTATCGCCCGCTTGGCGCGGCAGCCGTGCTCAGGCGCAATCTGTTGATCTATGGCTTGGGCGGCATCATCATTCCATTCATCGGCATCAAGTTGATTGACTTGATGATCACGGCAGTTGGTTTAGCGTAAGAAGAAAGGACTGAGGACTGAGGACTGAGGATTTGAAATATGAAGGTAGAACGATAAATAGAGGAGTGGAGTTAATGACTTCATTGTTCATCATTCAGGCTTTATTATTAAAAAAACACGCAGTCCTCAGTCCTTAACTTTGGAGTAATTATGGAAATCACCAAACAAATTTTTCCGGCAATTATGTTGATGATCGTGCTGACGCTCGTCGTAGGCATCATCTATCCACTGGCAGTAACGGGAATCTCGCAACTGCTCTTCAAAGAGAAAGCGCAGGGCAGTCTCATCATCAAAGACGGCAAGGTCATCGGTTCGCACCTCATCGGGCAATCGTTTCAAGGCGCAGGGTATTTTCACTCGCGCCCCTCTGCGGCAGGTAATGGTTATGACGCGGCAGCTTCATCCGGAACGAATCTCGGACCAACAAGCGCGAAGTTGATGGACGAGAAAATCAAGCCCGCTGTTGATGCGCTGAAAGAAGAGAATCCCAATAAAGCTGTGCCTGTTGATTTAGTCACTTCGTCTGCATCGGGGCTTGACCCGCACATCACGCCAGCGGGGGCTGATTTTCAAATTCCCCGCGTTGCGCGTGAACGCAAAATCAGCGAAGACCAGGTGCGCCGCCTGGTTCAGCAATTCACCCAAGGGCGTCAATTCGGTGTTTTGGGCGAGCCGCGAGTCAATCTGTTGGAATTGAATCTCGCCATAGATGCGGCGCATCCGCTGCCGAAATCGATAAAATCGCCGTAAGGAAATGGGGAACATCATGGCATCTCGTAAAATACTCGTTCCGGTTTTCGCTTCATCAAGCAGCCTTGAAATAGCCCGTGATTCATTCTGGATTGCGCGCTATCAAGGAGCCGAGTTACACATTGTAGAAATAAACACCCCCGTTGGACTCTTCAAATGGTTGTGTACACCTCTAACCATGTGGCTCAAAAAACTGCGCGGCAGTCAAACCGAAGAGGCTCAACAAAGAGCCCTGAAACAGTGGAAATTTCCTTGTCAAATTGTCGAGATGGAATCGCCAAATCTCATCCAGGGAATAGTCGAAGCGGCGCGCTTCAAAGAAGCATCTACCATCGTCATCCTGCCAGAAATTTATGAAAGTATAGGAAAAACCGGCATCAACGAATTGAAGGATCGGTTGAGCGAAATCAGCCCATTCGTACTGCTTCGAATTAGCAAAGAAGGCTATGTCAGAGTTGAACCGGGCAAGAAAAAAGAGCTATTCGATGTTGGCAATGTAATTCCGATTGATAAACACAGATGGGGAGTTTAAAACAAAAACTCGCATTCAGCTATGGCTTGCTGATTATCATTCTTCTTGCGGTAAGCGCGTGGGGCTTTTATCACTTCGTGCGCCTGGGTCGCGCTGTGGACGTGATCCTGGTTGACAATTACAAATCCATTCTCGCCGCAGAGAACATGAAAGAGGCACTCGAACGGCAGGATTCCTCAGCAATGTTTTTTATAGCGGGTCACGCGGATAAAGCGCGTCATCAGTTTGCAGAAAACGCTGCGAAGTTTTCTAACGAATTCCAAATCGCCGAAAACAACGTCACGGAACAGGGCGAAGACCCAATCATCGCCGATATAAAAACTCAATACGCGATTTATAATCAGAGCCTCGAAGGCTTCATCAAGCAATCGCCGCAATCCCAAACAACTGCTCAATCCGATTTTTATTTCGACAAACTGGAGCCTGTTTTTCTGGCGCTCAAAAACCGAATTGATGATTTGCTGCACTTGAATCAACAAGCGATGCTTGCGGCAAGCGAACGCGCCACCTCCGAATCCCTGCGCGCCGAAATTTCTACGGCGGCGGCGGCGCTGGCAGGTTTGCTATTCGCCCTGATCTTCGCCTGGAAATTCACTGCTTATGTGGTTGACCCGATCTCTGCTCTCGCCGCAAAAGCCAAGAGCATCGGCGAAGGCGATTTCGATCAACGCATAGAAATCTCTTCAAAAGACGAAATCGGCTACCTGGCTACGGAATTCAATCGTATGGCGGCGCGATTGCGCGATATGCGAAAATCGGATTACTGGCGAATGTTGATTGAGCAGAAAAAATCGGACGCAGTGATTGAGGCAATCTACGAGCCGGTGATTGTCACGGATGCCTTGGGTCACATCACGAAAGTGAATCACGCGGCAAAGAATCTCTTCAAAAATCCTCACAATGAGTCCGCTGATGAGGAAGATTTTTCGCTGTCGGGCTTCAGTTCAGGTGAACGCATTATTCGAGCCGTGAAAGATGCCGTCGCTATGCAACGCCCGATTGCCGCCGATGGCGAAGCCGCGCTTGTGGCGATACAAATCGGGCAGCAAGAGAAGAGTTTTCGATTGCGCACAACGCCGATGCGCGATGCGGAAGGGCGTCTCGTAGGGGCTGTGACTTTGCTTGAAGACATTACAGAGATGCGCGAAGTTGACCGCTTAAAAACGAAATTCATTTCGCTCGCTTCCGCAAAACTCCGCGCTCCGCTGCAAGACTTACAACTCGCTCTGCATAGTTTGGTCGAAGGCTACGCAGGAGAGTTTCAGAAAGAGCAGGAAGATATGCTTTTCACGGCTCGCCAAAATGCCGAACAACTGGACGAAATAATGGACGACCTGTTAGAGCTTGCGGAAATCGAATCGGGTGCCAGGCAAATAGCAACAGAGCGCTTGCGACCCGTTGAACTGGCGCGAGCGGCTGTAGAGCATTTCCAAGCGGCTGCTGAATCGAAACATATCAAGCTGGAAAACAAAGTCTGGTCGGATTTGTCATGGGTTATTGCTGACAAACAAGCCATCAAACGAATCTTCGGGAATCTGTTGTCAAACGCCATTCGTCATACAGAGCGCGACGGGCAGGTTGTCATTGCAGCCGAAGAACGCGGCGGGCGTATTTTCTTCAGCGTCAGCGACACAGGCGAAGGAATCGCCGCAGAATATCTGCCATCCTTGTTTGCGCGATTCGTTCAAGGCGGAGAAAAATCAAGCGGCGGCACAGGTTTGGGACTGGCTCTGGTGAAGCGGCTCGTCGAAGCGCAGGGCGGGCAAATCAGCGTGACAAGCAACCTTGGCGAAGGAACTACGTTCACCTTCACTCTGCCCATCGGCGGTCCTGCAAGCGTAAGAAATTTGTGATCATAAAAAGTCAATGATGACGCAAGACAACAAGGCAAGACCAAACGCAGAAGCGATGCTCGCAAAGCTCGAGCAGGCCGACCGCGCGCGTTTGCGTATTTACATAGGCGCGGCTCCCGGCGTTGGCAAAACCTATCAGATGCTGGAAGACGCGCACTTGCTCAAACGGCAAGCTATTGATGTAGTAATCGGAATTGTTGAGACCTACGGGCGCGCCGATACAGAAGCAAAAATCACCGACCTCGAAGTGGTGCCGCGCAAAAAAATCGCTTATCGCAACGTCACGCTTGAAGAGATGGATTTAGAAGCGGTCATTGCACGCCACCCTGAAATCTGTCTTCTTGATGAACTCGCGCATACCAATGTTCCCGGCTCGAAAAATAAGAAGCGCTACGAAGATGTGTTAGATTTGCTCGACGCAGGAATTCACGTGATGACCGCCGTAAACATTCAACATTTGGAAACCCTCAACGACGCGGTGGCGCGTTCATCCGGCGTCCGTGTGCGCGAGACCGTGCCGGATAGTTTCTTGAAACGCGCCGATGAAGTGGTGAATGTTGACGTGACCGTTGAAGAATTGCGATCGCGCTTGAGACAGGGGAAAGTGTACAAGGCTGAAAAGATTGAACAATCGTTGACCAATTTTTTCCGCAAAGGCAATCTGTCAACACTGCGTGAATTGGCTTTACGAAAAGTCGCCGAAGAAGTAGGCTCGAAAGCCGCGCAGTACCGCGAACGCGAAGGCTTGGAGCCAGCACCGATTCCTGAAAAAGTAATGGTTTGCGTGTCATCAAATCCGACGGCGAAAAAATTATTGCGCGCCGGTTCACGCATTGCCGGAAGATTGGGCAGCCAGTGGTTCGCCGCTTATGTAGAGACTCCGCAAGAGACTGCCTCGCGCATTAAGCCTGAAGCGGCGCGACAGCTTGCAGAAAGTTTAACGATGGCTGAAGAACTCGGCGCAACAGTCGTGAAATTGAAAGCCAAAAATGCCGCTGATGGTTTGATAGATTTTGCGCGGCGCGAAGGCATCACGCACGTTATTTTCGGGCAATCGGCGCGAACGCGTTGGGACATACTGTTTTACGGTTCCGTATTGAATCGCTTTCTATCGGAAGTCAAAGACGCTGCCGTGCAAATCATTCCCGCCGATTAAGCCAACCCGTTGGCAATCTTGTCGTTCGGTCTGTAGCTTTACTTCAAGCCATCAATTTGATGCAATTTCCCGCAAAATCAAAACTCTCTGCCATGGATTTTGGCTTGCGTGTAGTCAATCAAAAACGGGAAGATACGGAGAAAATAAAAACTCAAATCGTTTAACAAAGGCTTGCCGAAAGTTTGGTGAATCATTCGCGCATACCTGATTCGGGCGGAAAAAGCTTTCCGATATTCAGTCCTGTAGCTCGCTTCCATCGCTGTTCTAGACGTTTGTTGAGCCAAAAAGGTTCCGATCACTTGATGAGCGATTAAGGCTGAGTGCAAAGCCATACTGATGCCGTTGCCGCTCAGTGGCGCGATGTTTCCGGCGGCATCGCCGAGCATCAGAATATGCGACGCAACCGCCGTTTTCATGCCAAAATGCAGGTGAGAAATAACCAAAGGTTTTTCGAGTTCAAAGGTTGCTTCGGCGATGATTTTTTTGAGAAAAGGATTTGCCGACAAAACGCGCCTTTCCAGTTCGGAAATTTTATTATCGCATTTTCGCAGATACTCCGCTTTGGTGATGTAGCTCATATTCACCTTGTCGTCTTCGATAGCTGATAATCCGCAGTAGCCGCCGGGAAAGTTGTGCATTTCAACCTGCGTTCGGTCGTATGAAGGCAATTTGATGTGGTGTTTAACGGCAATAAACAGATTCTTTTCGCCGTCAGCTCTGATTGTGCGGTTTAACTGCACATCAATATTGGAGTTTTTGCCATACGCGCCGCAAACGGTTTTCGCGGTAATTTGTGTGTCGGCAAAAGAGAGCGAAAATCGCTCACCTTCAAAACGGACGTTCTGCACCTTGGTTTTCGTTTGAACCTCGACTCCGCAATCTAACGCCGCTTGATACATTAAATTATCGAGATGGTAGCGCGAAAACCCTATGCCGCCGAAGCTTAACTTTCTTTTGACCGCAATGCCCGAGACTGAACTCAGGCATAAAGAATCAATTCGCGGCAAATCATGAATTGATAAATCCAGACCTAATTTGCCGATAAATCTGACACTTTCGTTGGAGATGTATTCGCCGCAGACTTTGTTGAAGGGGTAGCTCTCTTTTTCAAAGAGAATGACTTTTCGGTTTTCCTGCGCCAGCAAAATGGCAAGAGCTAAACCGGCAACGCCGCCGCCGATAATTGCACAATCGTAGTCTGTTTCGACACTCATTTTAGTGATGTTGGTAAATTTTCCACGCAAACAGCACAAGGACGACGAACAAACTTGTGTAGGCACCCAGCTTCAGCCATTGGGGAACTTTCATCCCGTTTTTCTTTAATTCTTTGGTCGCGTCGTCTTCGTTCATTCGCGCTATGCGGCGCACGATTTTTCGATATTCGACAATTATTTTCAGCCAGCCAAAGGTGAACACCAGCACCGACATCGTTATAAACAATGGAGCGCGGTGTTGATAAAACAACACGAAAAAGACGAGTTGCAAAGCAACGCCGCTTGCCAAAACCAGTCGCCACGCCAAACGCATGGCGCGGTGCAGCCCTAAGGCGACGATGATCGTTTTCAGTCCGGCATTTTTGTCTTCGGTGTAATCTTCTGCCGTGTTGAGCAGGATGATTCCCATTTGATGAAAACCGTAAAGCGCGAAAAGAAAAATTTGACTCGCAGCAGGAAAACCGTTTGAAATAATGGCGACGTAAAGCATCGGACCAAAAAAAATGATGCCCCATAAACAAACGAGTTGCGAGACGCCGCCCGATTTGAATTTGAAAGGTTTGATGGAATATTGCAGACCAATAAAAATCCCGACCAAGGTCAGCGGAATCAGATAAAGCTGACGGCTCAACAGACTCACCCAAACGGTCAAACCCACCGCCAAAATTCCTGACCCGGCAATCTGCATCAACACATTGCGTTTTCCAAGTTCATAGACGGCATTTGAGAGATGGCTTTTATAAATCGCGTCAAGTTCATAGTCAGCGTAGCAATTCATCATATCGCCGATGTTGAAAAGCAAAAAAATCGCCGCGAGTCCGAGTAGAAACGAGAGATTCAAAAAATCGCCTGGAACAGCGATTGACAAAAAAACCGGTATCAGAAAAATTGGTAGTTCGGCGGCGAAAAATTCCTTGCGCCGGATGGTCAAACAGTTTTTCAGAAAACGCATCAACGAAAATTTAGCCGGGCGCGGCAAAATATTGATTCGCTGAATGTGGCGTTGCTGCGGATTGTGAAACGCTTCGCGCCCGTGCAATAAACTAAAATTGTCCGCTAAAACAATATCCCTCACTTCCCAACGGTGGGTGTATAAAAATTGCGCGTCGTAGAGAATTTCCTGCATTTCACCGATAAAGTCTTCGGGCGTTTGATTGGGCAAACCTTTGATTTCGAGGGTAACGGGATTTAAATCTTCGACGGGTTCGGCGTAACGAATGACGGTTTCATTGGTGACAGGGTGTTTTTGCAGGAATGATTGAGTAATTTTTCCGCCGTAATGAACAATTTTTTCCGTCGTATAAGTAATGGAAATTCCTTGCCATTTTTCCATTTGCGCGGCAGCGGCGTTTCGTACGATTTTTGCCGTGTCACAAAAAGTCGTTCCGCCTAAATCTTTTTTTTCGGGCGGAATCAGACATTGAAACAAAACGATGTGCGGAATTTTTCCGACAAACGCGCCGTCCCAATGCAGCGGAACACGGTGGTCTGTAAAAATATAATTTTGTGTGTCGGGCTTGAATTGCAAATCGTTAATCGCGCCAAACTCCCATTGCAAAGGTTCGCCCAACTGTTGTGCAAATAACGCCAATGGCTGTTTGGCAAGCGTTTCATAGCCTCTGAAAACAATGATTTTATAGAGCCTGACCAAATCGAAAATCTCCACGGCGGTGAACTGTTCAAGGGAATTTTCACCGCTGCGGTTTCGGATAACGGCACCGAAAGGATTTAATTTTTCAATTTGGTAATTATTCATTCGGCGTAACTAATTTATAAAAATAATCGCGGTTGTCTTTCATTATCAATGTGGCATTCAATTTTTCCGCTTCCTGTTTTTTCATCAGCAGATAGCCGTCTGCGGTCAAAACCATTACGCCGTGCCACGGCGTCAGCCAGTTATCCGTCGCCTTGGTCAGACGAATACCGATTTTATCGGCGTGCGGCGAATAAGGGTGAATCGAAAGCCTGACCGATTCGGGAAAATAGCGGCAAAGAAATCGCGTCCAGGCATTGCTATGTTGAATCACCTGCAAGGCAATTAGTTTCGATTCTTCCTTGATTTTGGTTTTCGATTTTTCCGTTTCGGCGGCAATCCGATCTTCCGAAATAAAACGGTGAATGCCGTTAAATAATTGTCTGAACTCTGCGCTGTATTTTAATTTTTCCTGCAAATCGGCAAGGTTTTCCGCGTAATTTGAGATGACAAAGCGCCGCGCTTCGTCAAAAGATTTTTCGGGAAGCAAATCTTCCAGATTCACCACCTCAATATTTTTGAGCTGCAATTCGCTGATGATTCTGTTCAGGCAATGGACATAGCGCGTAACCTTTTCGTCGGTGACGCCGACCAATTCGGCAAAAATTCTGCCGTCCGAACAAATCGTTATTTTTGCTCCGGGCGGATAAGCGTCGGCAATTTCGGCGCACATATTTTCGAGTGTAACCAATGCGGTTTCCTCGCCCAAATCTGGAAGTTCGCCCAGCACTTTCGTTTGATTCGGCGACTTGGCGGGAAAGGCGGGCAAAATAAAGTGAATCGGTTGATTGAGCGAAACAAAATAATCAACCTTGGCGAGATGCTTTTCCAGACATTTTTCACAACTCGTTCCGGCGCAGTTATCCTCGTCGCCGCTGATTTTTCGATGATTAAAAATGACCTTGAGAATTTGTTTCGCAACTTGTTTGGTAGCTTCCGAGTCTTCCGTCAAAATTAATTCCAACAACGCGGTAACCTCTTTCATAAGCGGAAGCAAAGGCAACAAAAACAAAATATTATCACCACGTTTGAGCAGATTGGCGACATGCTTGACGATCTCTTTGGTCTTTTCTTCCTCACCGCTTTGAACGTGAAGAAACAGGATCGCCCAATGCAGCAGGTAAAGCAAAGCGGGCAAATTTTTGACGCTTCGTTTCAAAAATTTATTATTTGAGCCGTCCGTCAGATTTTGCATGATGCGAATTCCTTTGAGCCTTATATGCCGCGTTCTTGGCGAATTAACCCCGAGTTTCGCGTTTCGTAGAAGCAACCCCATCATCTCGTTGAGCAATCCGGCGTACGGCGCAATCAACTCGATTTTCTTGAGCATTGCCCTTTCAAACCTCGCGGAAAGTTTCGTTTCATTTAATTCGCCGACAAAAATTTCCCAATCGGTATTGATTCGCTGGTAAAGAAACAGCACCACATCTTCGCGACTGCCAAAATACTTGTACGCTTCGTTTTCTTCCAGTTCCGCTGCTTCCGCGATCTCTTTGAGAGAAACATTTTCGTACCTCTTAGCAAGAAATAATCCTGTCGCAGCTTCGCAAATTTTGTGTTGCTGTAAATTAAATTTCAAAACAATTTCCGGTAGCTTGATTTCTATCAAAGGCAGAAACGAGAATGCCCAGGTCCTGCCTGGCATCTTCGTACCCATCTTAGGGCGACAATGCTGATGTTGGTTAATCCAGAAAACCGCTTTTTCATGCTCTGATCCCTGTTGGCATCAAAATGATTCGCGCACCATCGCTGATTCAAATTTCGAGTTGCAGATCAAAGTCTTCATGAATTGCCACAGAAAAGATAGGCAAGGTTTTGCTATAGGAGCCTTTTGTTAACAGTCATGAGTATAAAACCATTCCATTGAAAAATAATCACTTTTTTTTTGCGCTGGGGCTAGATAAGTCTGTATCTTTCTTTCAAGCTGAAATCGTAATGAACAAAACGGCGATGCAAAATTTATTCGAATATGCCTCAGCTTTAACCGGCATAGTAGCCGTGAC
>JANMSG010000897.1:0-12971 GCA_031389065.1 Acidobacteriota bacterium
TCGCTGTGTGCGCGCTGGCTTGCAACACCCGCGTTCTTGATCGGGGACAAGACCGCGACGCGCGGCTGTGCGACCTCGCGCCACGCGAACGCAAAATAGTCGTACCCGAAGAACATCTCGGGCTTGTTCGAAGGCGGAGTCTCCCGCACAGCATCGAGGTAGACCGGGAGGTTTAATTGCGCACCGGACTTATGGAACTTGCCGCGTATGCCCTTACTGAAATCATATTCGCGTTTCATCGCTTCAACCTGCTCGGTTAGCTCTGCGACCTTTCCAGGAGTCAGAGCCTGTGCCTGAGTTTTCAAGGTCTCTTCGCGCGTTTTGATTTGCGTTCCCAATTGATCCAAATCTCTTATGCGGGGCTCGAACTGTTTGTTGAGCGCATCAAGCCTCGTTTTGAATTCGCCGATCTGCTCCTGAAAAACCGCCGTGTTGATGACTGCAATTTTGCTTTTGACTGGAGGCGCAGCGCCCTGTTGCGCGAATGCCGATACGCCGATAACCAAAAGGGCAATTATTGTCTGTGGAAATTTAATTATTTTCATCCTTGCTTCCTCTCGTCGCCTTTAGGGTTTGCCTGCCGTTTTCGGTGCCGTTGGAGAGGGGGCAGGCGCAGCACCCGGAACGGGATTCGATTTGTTGTACTCTTTAATAAACTCTTCCGTGATGTCGGATTTCGGATCCCAAAAAGCCAGCGTTCCCGATTGCGCCGCTCCTGCTAAATTGATGACCATAACGATCCCGTTTTTTGCAGAATAGGTGCTCAAAGACTGATACAGCTTATCACGCACAGGCTTGGTGGCGGCCTCTAAAGCCTTCTCCGCATCGGCTCTCAAGTCTTCGTTATCGCGTGTTGCTTGTCTTTTCAGGGTTTCGTACTGATCCTGCATCTCTCTTAATTTATCAGGAGTCAAGACGCTTTGCTTCGCCTTAATATCATTTTCCAACCGGGTCATTTGTTCAACGACCGTCGAGAGTTTTTGATAACGATCTTTGAATTGACCATCAATATGATCGTACTTCTGCTTCAACTCGCCGATTTGCGAAGGGAAGACGGTTGTGTTAATCACCACCACTTTGCCGTCAGGAATTGCGCCGCCTGTCGGTTGTTGCGCCGCTGCGTTCACGGATAAGGCTGCCAACACAATTGCGGCGATGACAGCAAATTTAATCTTTACCATAACTACTCCTATCGATTTAAATTGAGTTGCAGGGCTGGATACGCCAGCCGCTTTTTGAGAAACGACAATTATAACAGCGCCGTTCTCTACTTGCTAGTTGCTAATTTATGGTTTTCGATTTTTGCGTAAAGGCTGGGTCAGCATCGCAATCTCTCGGCGCGAAAATCATAAATCAACAACAATTTATTTTAGAAAGTTCTGCCGATTGAAAATCGTTTCTCGAACTTTCGTTCTAATGCGAAAATATTTGAATTATCAGGGCGCGCATTCGGATTATAGGCGAAAATCAAACGGAAAGGCACGTTGATAACCGGTACCTGAATGCGGAATTCTCCGCCGATACTGGTGCGATAATTTTTGAATATGCCGCCAGTGATCTCCGATAACGCAATTCTGGTGATGTCTTGTTGTTCGCCTTGAATGCTGGCAAACCTGAATCCGGGAGGTATTCCGCCGGGAGTTTCAGGCAACCCACCTCTATCGAGTTCTCTCTGCGTTGCCCTCAAACCTCGCGTATTGAGAATAACTGGAATCCCACTATTCAAGGCTGTCGGAACAAATTCCGAAGTGATGAATTGGTCATCAAGTTTTCGCAAATTGAAAACCGAACCGATGTCAATAAACGGAGCAAATGACACGGGTCCTATTATTGGTATGCGGTACTCCAAATTGATCAAGAGTTGTGTGTCGCCGCCGGTAAATGTTTGCGCGCCGCTTTGAATCGGAGAGTCAGCGCCTGTAACTTGAAATTCCCCAAGCACACCTGGCGTAATGCTATTTGAGGTGGCTCGATTTGCGGGTCTAATTCTTAACCGATTGCCAGACAAGTCGGTGGCAAAAACATTTTGCGTACTGAAATTGCCGCGAATCGGAGCGGTTGGTGAAATGGATCTGATGTTGTAGCCACGAATGGATTCTTCGCCGCCCAAGAAGAAACGATTGAAGATGGGAGTGCCGCCAACATAAGAGAACGAGTTGGACTCGAAGCGTTTTCCAAAAGCGCTGATGTGACCAAACAGTACGCGGAATCCGAGGGTGCGGGTTTTGCCGGGTTCTAATGATCTTGAGGCTTCTTTGCCGGCAAAGAGGGGACGGAATCTTTTATATTCAACCGTCGGTTCAATGGAGTTGACATCGCCCCCCAGTATGCTTCCCGAAAGCGACGCGCCAAGCAAAAACGAGGAGCCTGTGGTCGGATCCAGAGAAGAATTCAAGGTATTATAAGAGAACGTAGGGGTTAGTTTAGATTGTCTTACGCCTTTCTGCCTGAAGGTGACAGGGAAATCGTTTGTCGGGTCGTCATCCGATAAAACCTTGGGGTCAATAATGTCGGTATTTTGATAGGTGTAGGACAGACCGATGCGGGTGAAACGTCCTAACTTAAATTTCGGCGTGAAAAAACTGAGTGGCGCACTACTCGATACAGAAAATCCTTTGGTTTTCTGAGTGAATAGAGATTCCCCGTTAATATCAAAGAGGTTTTGGTTGATTAAAGACTGACTGAAGCCTTGCCCAAAGAACTGATAGTCTTGATAAAAAACATTAAATCCCAGACTGATGGGACGACCTTTTAAATACGGTTCTGTGAAGCCAAACGAAACAACCTTTTGCCGATTGCCTGCGGCGATTGAAATGGCGAGCGATTCACCATAACCTAATAGATTATTGGTCGAATAATCTATGCCGATGAAAGAGCCACCAATGCCCGATACGCCACCTGTGAAACTGATTTGCTGGCGACCTTTTTCTTGTACCTTCATCGTGATGTCAACCAAACCGTCTCTTTCATTGGTGTTGATGGTTGCATCTTCATCTTTGACCTGCTCGAAATATCCTAGTTGGTTCAAGCGTAGCAAACTGTAATCGAACAACTCTTTGTTGTAGCGCTCGCCTTCATTCAAGAGAACTTCGCGGCGCAACACATTATCGCGTGTGAAGGTGTTGCCAATGAATTCAAGCCTTTTGAGCGTATATTGCTTACCTTCTTCGAAAACGAAAGTGACGTCTGCGATTCCTTTGGTTGGGTCGTTGGGGTCGTCTTTAAATTCCGGTTGGAAAAAGGCGTCAAACTGTATGTAGCCGCGTGAGCCGTACAGTTTCTTGAGATTTTCTATGCCTTTGTTGACAACGGTGTAGCCTTTCACGACATCGCCAGGCTTAATGTCGAGTACGGTTTTGATTTGCTCTTCGGTGAATTCTTTATTGTCCTGAATTTTGATTTCGCCGGCTCTGTACTGACGACCTTCATTGAGGGGGACAATCAGTTTTAAGCCCTCCCCTTTGTGACCGAAAATTGGCACCCAGGTTCCCACTTTCCCTACTTGTTCAACGCGAGGTTCGCCAAATCGCGCTTGCAGATAGCCGTTGTCAACATAAGTGAGAACGCGCAAGCGGTCCAGGTCTGACTGTAACTTCTCTTTGTGATAAATGTCTTTTGAGCCAAAAGTCGTTAAAAATCCTATTTCTTTAACAAACTTCATCTTGCCTTTTAGCTGGTCGTCCGAATAGATATTGTTGCCGTCAAACTCAATTTGAGCGACGCGGAAGCGTGGACCTTCATCAATCTTGAATGATAAAGAGACCGCCGTACCTGAAATATTCTCGGTTACCGGTTCAACTTTAGCTTCTGGACGGCCTTCATTGGCAAGCATTTCTTTGATGACGGCGGCAGCGCGTTTGGCCTTCACTGGGTCGTATTGCGAGTCTTTGGAAAGCCCGACCTGGCGCTTGCGAAATTCTTCAAGCACTGTGGATTGCTGCACCGATTTCAAGCCGACATATTTGATTTCCAGAAGCAGAGGTCGCTCCACCAACTCGAAGGTGACAATTTTGCCACCGCGCGTGCCGTCTTCGTTAAAAACTTTGACATCATCAAAATAGCCTTGTGCATAAATGGTACGCACGTCGCGGTCTAGTTGTGCCGGATTGTAGGCGTCGCCTTCGCGCGTGCCGATCCAAATTCTAATCGTTGATTCGGGGATGCGACGATTGCGTCTGATGAGGACTTGCTCGACGATGACCTCTTGTGATTTTGCCTGGACTGTGGGATGTATAGATCTCTCCAATCCTTTTAACGGCCAGATAGTGGCCAGTATTATTAGCCCTACTATCAAACAAAGAACTCGCTTACTCATATTAAAATGCACTCCAAAAAAATAAAGCTCTGCTCACTTGAAATATTGAAACTTTTGTACGTTATTATTGATTGAGATTACAACAAACCACCTAACCGAAAGGTCGTAATTTTGATATATATAATTCTTTAACGACCGGGCACGTCTGGTAAATCTGTGATGGTTTAGTATCCCTCCAAAATATAGAACGCTGGTTTGACTCGACATTGTAACAAAAATGAATTTAGGTAGCCAATTTATCGCGGCAATCTTTGACGGCAAGCCTGGAATAGTCTTAGAGGAGCCTTACAGGTCTCTTTTTCGTCAGAGATGATTAAAAAAACTGGGCGAAGCGCATCCCTAACCAAACCGCCGCAATACCCAGTACAACGCTCAGTGAAGCATTCAAGATCGCTGCATCCATTCTGCCGTCGCGCATCAAGTAATAGGTCTCGAGTGAAAAAGTGGAGAAGGTAGTGTAACCGCCAAGTACGCCGATCATCAATGCGCCGCGCACGACTTCTGATGACGTGGGGCGTGCCTCGAACAAGGCAGCAAGGTAGCCTATGGCAAAGCTGCCAGTCACGTTGATGGTGAAGGTGGCGTAAGGAAATTTAGCTTGTTTATCTGCGGAATTGATGAGCGTAGAAAGTCCGTATCTGAATCCTGTCCCCAAAGCGCCGCCCAGTATAATCCAAAAAATCTTCTCCATGATTTTTCGATTATTGAACCAGCAACGCGTCGTTAAGTTCTTCCAATTCGACGGCTCTGTAGCCTAGCACAGCGCCGTCGAGAAACACTTCAATGATAGACGTTTCACCGAATCGTCCGGCAATCAAAGCATCCGAGAGCGGGTCTTCCACATACTTTTGCAGGGCGCGACGCAAAGGACGCGCGCCGTAGGCTCGATCAGAGCAGGTACTCTCGACAATCCAACGCCTGGCCTCTGCGGTCATTTGAACTTGAAGCTTGCGACGGATTAAGGTGCGATTCATCTGGGCGACCAACAAGCCAACAATCTCGAACAAATCTTCTTCGGTCAGCGGCTCGAAGACGATGATTTCATCCAGACGATTGACGAATTCGGGATTGAAGGTCTGTTTGACAGCTTGCATTACGCCTGCTTCAACCGTCTGCTGTTGCGAATGCAACGACGATTGAAAGCCCATATGACCGCGTTTTTGGATGAATCGTGCACCAATGTTTGAAGTCATAATCACGATGACATTTTTGCAGTCAATGGCGTTGCCCAGCGCATCCGTCAATACACCGTCTTCTAAAACCTGTAGCAAGATGTTGAACAGATCCGGGTGCGCTTTTTCAATTTCATCAAGCAGCAAAACTGAATAAGGATTGCGCTTGATTTTTTCGGTCATCTGTCCGCCTTCTTCGTGACCGACGTAACCGGGCGGACTGCCGATTAATTTCGAGACCGCGTGCTTCTCCATGTATTCAGACATATCGAAGCGAATCAGCGCGCGTTCAGAGCCGAATAAAAAATCGGCGAGCGAGCGTGCCACTTCTGTTTTGCCAACCCCCGTCGGACCTAAGAACAGGAAAGAGCCCACCGGACGGTTGGGATTTTTCAGCCCGGCGCGGCTGCGACGAATGGCGCGAGACAACGCAGAAATGGCGCGTGATTGACTGATGATCCTTTTGCGTAATTCGTCTTCGATGCGCAGAAGTTTCTCCAACTCCTCTTCTTTCAACGAAGTGACGGGAATGCCAGTCCAGCGCGCGATAACCTCTTCGACATCTTCGCGGGTCACCACGGGAACGGTTTGAAGATGGATGTTGTAAGATTCTTGAAGGCTGATCAAGTGCTCGTGTTCGGCAATCTCTTTCTGCTTGAAAATCTTTGCGCGTTCGTAATCGCGTTCAGCCGTAGCGCGCTCGTGTTGCGCCGCGTAGCGGCGAATCTCTTTCTGGCTCTGCATGACATCGGGCGGCAAATCCGCGACGCGCAGTTTTACGCGTGCTCCTGCTTCGTCAAGAATGTCTATGGCTTTATCCGGCAGGAAGCGATCCGTGATGTAGCGTTGCGATTGATAAACCGTCGCCTCGATGGTTTCCTGCGTGTAGCGCACCTGATGGAAGGCTTCGTATCGCGCCTGTATGCCTTGCAGAATCTTGATGCTCTCTTCTTCATTGGGTGGCGCGACTTTGATGGCTTGGAAACGACGTTCGAGCGATCGGTCTTTTTCGATACTCTTGCGGAATTCGGCAGGCGTCGTAGAGCCTATGCACTGAATCTCGCCACGGGAAAGTGCGGGCTTCAATATGTTAGCGGCGTCGAGCGACCCCTCAGCCGAGCCCGCGCCGACGAGGGTGTGTAATTCGTCTATGAAAATGATGTACTGCGGATTATCAATCAACTCGCGCATGATGTTTTTCAAACGCTCTTCAAATTGTCCGCGATACTTTGTGCCGGCGACGATGAGCGAAAGGTCTAGCGCCAGTATCCGTTTTTCTCTGAGGAAGGGCGGCACTTCGCCATCGACGATTCTTTGCGCCAGACCTTCAATGATGGCGGTTTTGCCAACGCCTGGTTCGCCAATTAACACAGGATTATTTTTCGTTCTGCGGCAGAGAATTTGCACCAGACGTTCGATTTCGGCTTCTCGACCGATGAGCGGGTCCAGTTGATCTGTCAACGCCGCTTCGGTCAAATCGCGGCTGAATTCATGAAGGTGCGCCGCCTCTTTCTTTTGATTGGTGCCGCGCTCTGTCTGTTGAGCCCGCATCAAATCGTCGCGGATTTGATTGAGCCGAAGCCCGCGATCATAAAGCAATACTGCGGCCGGCGATTTTTCTTCGCGTAAAATGCCAAGCAGCAGATGCTCTGTGCCGATGTGGCGATTTTGAAAACGGTCGCTTTCGTCTGCGGCAAAGCTTAAGACGCGCTTGGCGCTTTGGGAAAGCGGCAGGTCAATTGATGAAGGAATTTTGTCGCGCAGCACAGAGCGGCTTTCAATCTGTTTGCGGATTGATTCAACCGTCGAAGCGGGAGAGCGAAAGAATCTTTGCGCCAGTTGTTTGTCTTCGCGCAATAAGCCGAGCAAAATGTGCTCGACTTCGATAGCGTTTGCTCCAAATTGACTTGCCTCGTATCTTGCGAAGAAAATTACGCGGCGTGCTTTTTCAGTGTAGCGTTCAAACATAAGCTAACCAGATTTCAGTTGTTGGACGATAGATGATCGAGGTCAAAAATAAAGAAGCCCCTGAGCTACTAACATCTGACATCTACTATCTAGCATCTGTATGAAAACGTCCATCTTCAAGGTGCAGCACGCGGTCGCAAATCGCCGCCAGGCGCTCATTGTGAGTAACTATAACGGAAGTCAATTTTTGCGACCGATGAATCTCCTTGAGAAGATTATGAATGCTCTCACTCGTTTTGCTGTCGAGGTCGCCGGTCGGCTCATCAGCAAGTAGCAAACGAGGCGAAGCGACTAAAGCTCTTGCCAATGCCACGCGCGCTTGCTCACCGCCGGACATTTCGCCGGGACGATGCGTTGCGCGACTTGCCAGACCGACATCGGACAAAAGCGATGCGGCGCGTTCTCTGGCGTTCTTTTGTGACAAACGGGCAATGAGAAGCGGCATCATTACATTTTCAAGAGCCGTGAACTCAGGCAGCAAATGATGAAATTGAAATATGAATCCAATCTCTTTATTCCTGAACCTTGCCAAGTCTATCTCACTGAGTTTTGATATGTCAAATTGGCCTATTTTTACAGTGCCTTTTGAAGGTTTATCCAATCCGCCAAGCAGATGCAGAAGCGTAGATTTGCCGGCACCCGAAGGTCCAACGATGGCGACCATCTCACCTTCGGCAATCTCTATGCTCATGTCTTCAAAGACGGTGACGCGATTTTGCCCTGATTCATAAGTCTTGGTGATATTTTCTGCCACCACAAAAGAGGTCGGGAGTCTGGAGTCCGGAGTCTGGAGTCCGCCAGCAGAATTTTTTGACGAGAACTCAATGTGATTCGTCTCTGACAATTCGTAGTTATCTGATTTTGAATTTATAGTCATTAAAATCTTGTCATTAAAATCTTGCCATAAAATTCTCAGCCTTAGACTCCAGACTCCAGACTCTAGACTTCTTTTGGAACTATTCATATCGCAACCCTTCGACGGGATTGAGCCGCGCTGCGCTCCAGGCCGGATAAATTGTTGAGATAAAGCTAATTGCCATGGTTACGCAGGCGACGATGATGATGTCGCCAGCATTCACATGAAAGGGCAGGTAATCGAGCGCGTATGCTCCTGGCGGCAGTTTGATGAGTCGCCTGGCATTGGCAAAGGAGCAGAAAGCCGTTCCCGCAACCACGCCGAGGACTAAACCGACGATGCCGATCATCAACCCCTGTAGCATGAAAACCCACATCACGCTGCGATGGGTTGCGCCCATTGATTTCAAAACCGCTATGTCACGTTGTTTCTCCATCACGATCATGATCAGCACAGTAATAATGTTGAGCGCGGCTATGCCGATGACGATTAATAAAGCGATGCCGGAAAGCAGCTTTTCATAGCTCAGGGCTGTGTAAATCGGCGCGTTCAATTCTTGCCAATCCTGCACGGCGAATTCATCGCCCATTGCCTGAATCACTTGGCTACCGATCTGTTTTACATTATCCACGTCGTCCACTTTCATCTGAACGAGTTGAACAACATCTTCTGAACCTGAAAGTCGTTTGGCGGCTTCAAGAGAGATGTAACCCCAGGTCGCGTCGTAATCGGCAAGCCCTGAAGCAAAGATGCCTGTGACTTTGAAATCTTTATAGCGTGGCGACATTCCGATGGGCGTCAGATGACCTTGAGGCGAAATGATGGTGGCGATGTCCCCGACCTTCAAACCGATAGCTTGAGCCAAGTCTCGACCAACGATAATACAATCAATACTTGCGCCGGTTTCTGCATCTGTTTCTGTGGTGGCGAGCGCTTGCGGGTCGCCTTCTGTCGTGAATTGAAATATTTCATTCGCTTCCCGCGGCGCGTTCATCTCAACACCTTTGAGGATTGCGCCGTCCGTATCTTTTTTGCCTTGAATCAAAACGCGCTGGTAAAGTGTAGGCGAAGCCGAACGAATGTGAGGAAGTGAAGAGAGTTTTTGCACGACCTCTTGCGGGTTTTCAATGTTGTGTCCATCTTTACGTAACAAATTTAAATGCGCTGTGCCAGAGAGAATCTTGGCTTGGAACTCTTCGCGAAAACCTGTCATCATCGAAAGTACGATGATGAGCGAGGCAACGCCTGCCGAGACTGCCGCAATGGCTATCAAAGTAATTACCGAAATCACAACCTGTTTGCGCTTGGCTCGTAAATAGCGCAGGGCGATAAAGAGTTCATAAGGCACGCCCATCATATTAGAAATGCTTGAGAGAAAGTGTCAAATCACCAGAGGATTCTTGACCTGTTAATTTGGTTATGATTAGATAACCCATCTGCAAAAGATTATAATATTCACTTTATCCGGCTTTAAATTATATAAAAGCCTTTCATTTGTGGGAATAAGGATTGAGGAGAGAATGATGCTGCGTAGAATAATCGTATTGAGTTTACTGTTGATTTTACCTTGCGTGATGTTGATGACCGGGGTGTCTTCAAGCGAGAGTAAAAGCAAGTCTCAGGAACCGCTTACCGTGACGGTCGTTCCTTATGGACCCGACCAGGCTAAAATTGATGCAACGAAAACTCGTTTGCTGAATCACCAGAGTGTCAGGTCTCACCTGAAGGGATCGAAAAATCGAATCCTCTCATTTGAATTATTGGATACAGAGGTCAAAGCGCCTGGGCGCGCCGCCGCGCCGGATCGTTTTCGCGCAGTAATCTTCTCCTATGACACCAATAAAGCGATCTTGGTCGAAGCACCATTTGATAGTGACAAAATCGGCATTACGGTTTTAGCGAAACAATCTGATGTTTTTTCTGAGGAAGAGTTTGAAGAAGCGGTGGCAATCTTATCACGTGACCCATACTTTGAACCTCTCTTGAAAGATAATTATTTGAAACCTTATCGCCCGATGCCGCCCATCTCTTATGCTGAACAGTCGCAAGACAAGTTTGAACGCACGGTGAACGTCGGGTTGAGTTCAAGAGATGGGAGTCAAAGCCCCGAAATCGTTGGCGTAAACATGATTCGTCAAAAAGTTTTGCGCTTTAAGACGGGCGCACCAAAAACTTCCCTGGCTTCGCCCAGCGCCTGCGGTCTGCCCGGAGCGGGACAACCGACGACCAGCAGAGGGACAGCCGGACAATACGAAATGACCATCTCCCAAGGGCAAACCGTGCTCTGGCAAATGACTGTTATCCGCCCGTCTGCTTCCTCAGGCACGCGCGCCTCCGCCGTAGAGTTACGCAATGTGGATTATCGAGGCAAACGCGTGCTGGCGCGCGCACATGCTCCGGTCTTGAATGTGTTGTATGTCAACAATGCTTGTGGTCCCTATAGAGATTGGCAATATCAGGAGGGAACTTTTGCGGCTAACTCTTCACCCCCAAATACAGATGTCGCGCCCGGTATCAGAATTTGCAATTCCTTGCCGCAAACCATTTTGGATAATGGCACCGACACCGGCAATTTTCGCGGCGTAGCGATTTACACAAACGGCGATGAAACTACTGTTGTCAGCGAGCTGGAAGCAGGATGGTATCGCTACATCAGCGAATGGCATTTCTTTGCCGATGGAAGAATACAGCCACGTTTCGGTTTTGGCGGTGTGACCAGTGCTTGCGTTTGCAATGACCACAACCATCACGTCTACTGGCGATTCGATTTCGACGTGGCAGGCGCTTCGCCGAATTCGGTTTATGGTCCCGGTTTGCGTACTTGGCCTTATCCGCTTGCTACGGAAATAAAACTTTATCGCAACCCTTTGACCGAGAATAGATTGAATATCATCAACAATGCGACGGGCGACGCCTATTCCATACTTCCCGGGAACAAGGATGGCACCGCTCTCAATGATTCATATGGGCGCGGCGATGCGTGGGTTCTGGTAAGAGACCCAAATGGCGGCGAATTGGATGATGGGTATAACAGTACTGGCGGAAGTGGCACTGCAATTAACCTTGACCCATTTACCAATGGGCAATCGGTGCAAGGCACGGACATCGTTGTCTGGTACGGCGCACACTTCTTACACGTGGTTGACGACCAACTCTCGCATCGAGTCGGTCCTGAAATCGTGCCGCTTAATTTTTAAGCAGCCATAAAATCGAAAACGAAAGGCGCAGGTGATTTTAATTTTTCACCTGCGCCTTTCGTTTTTGATGTGAGGATTCTGGCAACTCAGTTTTCACCCTGATTTCAAACGGCTGCCATTCTTTCCGGCGAGACGATCAAAAACATGGTTCCGCCGATTGTGGTAAGCGTTTCATCCACGCTGTCGGGCAACGCGCAGTGATAATCTCCGGCTCCGAGCACCTCGCCATTAATATGATAATCGCCTTCGAGCACCAAACATTCTTCCACGCCTATGTGCCTGTGCGCGGGTAAATGAGCCCCCGGCAGCATCTTGTAGAGCGTCGTCACGGTGCCTTTGGCTTCATCGACAAACAGCCGTTTGATAAAGACGCCTTTCCATTTTTCACGCCATTCGCCTTCGTTGGCGCGTATGGTCAGCGAACGACCGAGCGCCTGCTTGTCAAGTGTAGGCGCGGGCTGGCGCGAACTTTGCCCGTTTAATTCTTCAAAGAGCCGATTACGCAGGTTGCCTGGCGGTTCTACCAGTGGGGCACTAAACCCCAGTTTCTCGACCAGTAATTGATTGGCATGAACCTCTGCCTGGCATAGGTTGCAGCCTTCGGCAAGATGTTGTTGAAAAGCGCGGGCTTCGTCTTCGGGGAGTACACCTAAAGCATGTAACGCCGCCTGCAAGGTAATCTCTTCTTCTGAAATATGATGGCTCATAGCTGCTCCTGTAAAACGGGACTGAGAAATTCGCGCACCGTCATCATAGCCAATCGGAGGTGTTTTTTCACAGTGTCTAGCGGCAGTTCTAACCTCGAGGCAATTTCTCCGGGGCTCAAGCCGCCATAGTAAGCCAGTTCAATCACCTCGCGTTGAGTGGAAGATAGCGATGCCAGGGCTGCGCGCACAAGCTTTTGTTGTTGTGAGATAACGGACGTTTTTTTTCGTTCAGTTTCAGGGGCACAAAGTAGAGATTCTTGGGCGATAGGGTTCTTGAATTCATTTTTGCATCGGTCTGAGAGTAAGCAAGTAATGGCACAAGAGCGAGCAATCGTCAGTATCCATTCCAGAGGTTCAACGCGCCGCGCGTCGTACAGGAGAGCCTCGTTCCAGACTTGTTTGAATACTTCTACCAGCACATCTTCGGCAATTGCGCGGTCAGCAATGATACGCAGGATGAGACCGTAGACGAGAGGACTGGTGTCCTGATACAAAGAGGCGAGCGCCGACTGGTCGCCTTCGACAATTTTCTCCAGCAACTCTACCCATTGCTGTTGGCTGTCTATAGCAATCCGGTCTTGGAGTAGGATAGAAATTTGATTCTCTGGATTTTCGCGAAATCGCCTCATGTTACCCCCCTTACGTCACCAATTTAGTTTTGGATTCATTCAGAGAAAAAAACTTCAGGCTATCATCTGACGGAGCGCGGATCATCCTGTCCGCATGAATTTGAAAACCTGCGGACAGGATGATCCG
>JANMSG010000901.1:0-8390 GCA_031389065.1 Acidobacteriota bacterium
GCCTGGCGTTGCCGTTCGACAGCGGCAAGCGACCAGTCTGGCTGCCAATCTTGGGGCCGTTCGATGCGAGGTATGTCATCGCTTGAGCTTGGTTGATGAAAGGCGCGCCATTGCCAGAAATCTCTGGCAAGTTGATAAAATTGCTCTACATCATTTTCGCTCATGGCAAATAAAATCTCCTTTTCATTTTGTGTCCTTTGTAAGAAAAGCAGTTTCTCACAAAGCGCACAACGTTCACAAAGCGCACAAAGATTATCTGTAGCGCAAAGTATCCATTGAGTAAGCATCTTCAATCATCAGACGCTCTTCTCGCCGGTAAAACGGTAGTGTCCTAACGTTGTGGTGTTTTGTGAGAACCCGCGAAGCGGGTGACAGCATACAGCCCAGTGCGTTAGCGCTGGGTAGACTCGCCATCGTCACCTCCTAGCCCGCGAAGCGTTCTACCAAACAGCACCTTTAGATTAGGACACTACTGATAAAACTTGACTTGTAGATGTGCAGTTTGATACTTAGAGACTGTTTTTGCGCAACTGGAATCTCATTGAGCAAAATCCTGATTCCATCACTTCATACTATTGGCAATGAAACGATGTCCTGTTAAGCGATTTTCAAGATGAGCAAAATAGTGGATTGCTCTACATTTTGTTGGAGAAAACTTTTATGATGCACGGAAAATATTTGCGCACAGCGGCTCTGCTTTGCAGCCTCATGCTTTTGCCCATCCCGATTTATGGGCAAGGAACCATAGCCGATTATGAACGGGCGACAACTCTGCGTAGCAAAGTTCAGGGGCGTGCCATTGCGATTCCTGAAAGAGCCAACTGGATCGAAAAAAGCAGCCGCTTCTGGTATCGAAAATCGGTCAAAGGCGGCAACGAATTTGTGCTGGTTGACGCAAGTCTGGGGACAAAAAAATCTGCTTTCGACCATGAAAAACTTGCCGCTTCGCTGTCGACCGCAAGTGGTGAAAAATATACGGCAGTGACGCTGCCTTTTAACACCTTTACCTTTACAGAAAACGAGCAAGCCATTGAATTTGAAGTCGGCGAGATAAAATGGAAATGCACGCTTTCGGACTATGTGTGCAAGAAGGTAGAGCAAGCAAACAGACGCCCGCGCAACATTGGAATACCCGGACCTCGTTACCCTTTGCCTGAATCTCCTGTGGCATCGCCCGACGGCAAATGGGAAGTTGTGATTAACAATTTCAATGTCCATCTTCGCAGCAAAGGCAAAAAGGATTCATCGCCACTGAGCGTTGATGGTTCGGAAGGGAATTACTACACCTTCTGGCAAGGCAGTTGGTCGCCGGATTCCAAAAACCTGGTGGCCTATCGCGTGCGCCCAGGCTATAACCGCAAGATTCAATATGTCGAGTCTTCGCCCATAGATCAGCTGCAGCCGAAATATTCGATTATCGATTATGCCAAGCCCGGAGACGCGCTTGATCTGCCGCAGCCTGTGCTCTTTGACATCGAGAACAAAAAACAATCGGTCATAGACAACAATCTCTTCCCGAATCCTTATCAGTTGTCGCGCCCTGAATGGCGTAAGGACAATCGCGCCTTCACCTTTGAATATAATCAACGCGGACATGAAGTTTACAGAGTCCTTGAAGTTGACGCGACAAATGGAAAGCCGCGCGCCGTCATCAGTGAAGAACCGAAAACCTTCTTCTGCTATTCGGGCAAGAGGTATCGTTCTGATCTCAAGGATGGCAAAGAGGTTGTCTGGATGTCTGAGCGCGATGGCTGGAACCATTTGTATCTGTATGATGGCACCAACGGTACCGTGAAAAATCAGATTACCAAAGGCAACTGGGTGGTCAGAGGAGTTGATAAGATTGATGAAGAAAACCGCCAGATTTGGTTTCGCGCAAGCGGTATGTATCCCGGCAAAGACCCTTACTTCGTCCATTTCTATCGCATCAATTTCGATGGCAGCGGGCTGATGGCGTTGACCGACGCGGATGCCAATCACACGGTGAGCCTTTCGCCGGATATGAAATATTTCGTTGATACGTGGTCGCGCGTTGACCTGCCGCACATCTCGGAACTTCGCAGCACTGCCGGTAAAAAACTCATCACGGAACTGGAACGCGCTGATACACAGGAACTGCTCAAAGCCGGGTGGCGCGCGCCGGAGGTTTTCACTGCGTTTGGGCGCGATGGCAAGACAGATATTTGGGGCGTCATTTTTCGACCCTCGAATTTTAATCCGGCGAAAAAATACCCGGTCATTGAAAATATTTATGCAGGACCGCAGGATTCCTTCGTACCGAAATCATTTAGCGCCTATTCTGCCATGCAGGCGATGGCTGAGTTGGGTTTCATCGTGGTTCAAGTCGATGGCATGGGGACCTCCAATCGCTCGAAAGCCTTTCACGATGTGTGCTGGAAAAATCTCGGCGACGCAGGTTTTCCAGACCGCATTCTCTGGCATCAAGCCATTGCCGCGAAATACCCTTATTATGACATCACCCGCGTGGGCATCTACGGAACCTCTGCCGGAGGGCAAAGCTCTCTGGGAGGACTGCTTTTTCACCCTGAATTCTACAAGGTCTGTGTCTCCTCCTGCGGTTGTCACGATAACCGTATGGATAAGATTTGGTGGAATGAGCAATGGATGGGCTGGCCCCTTGGTCCTCAGTACGCCGCTGCGTCGAACGTAGATAATGCCGACAAACTGCAAGGCAAGTTGCTGCTCTACGTCGGCGAGATGGATGCCAATGTTGATCCTGCTTCGACGATGCAAGTGGTCAATGCCTTGATCAAAGCCAACAAGAATTTCGATCTGCTTGTCCTTCCAGGCGCAGGGCATGGCAACGGAGGGGTTTATGGAGATAGAAAGCGTTATGATTTCTTCGTTCATCATTTGCTCGGCGTTGAGCCACCGGATTGGAACAAGGTAGAAAGAAGTAATCAGGCGGGTAGAAATTAGAGCGGATTGCGATGGCAGATAAGGGAATTGTAGGGGCAAGGCTCGTCCTTGCCCGAATCGTCGACAGGCGATTATGATCATTTTGCTGCGCAAAATCCGGGCAGGTACAAGACCTGCCCCTACACTCGATGGCAGTTTGCGTTAAAGCCGAACTGCCTGAAAAAACTCTTCGCAAGTTATTTTGCAGAGAAGCGATAGATGGTTGTCGTCGCATATTTCTGACCCGGTTTCAGAGTGGTTGACGGAAACTTGGGCTGGTTCGGTGAATCAGGAAAATGCTGTGTCTCCAGACAAAAACCATGGCGCTGTTGATAGACTTGCCCACCTTTTCCCGAAATATTATCGAGAAAATTACCCGTGTAGAATTGCACACCCGGCTCCGTCGTATACACTTCCATGATTCTTCCACTAACAGGTTCAGAGACCTTGGCCGCCAGCGCCAATTTGCCCGTGCCGCTGTTGAGCACCCAATTGTGATCATAACCTCTGCCAAACTTCAATTGCTCATATGGCTGCTCGATTCTCGCGCCGATGACAAACGGTTTGGTGAAATCCATAGGCGTTCCTTTGACGCTGCGCAATTCGCCGGTTGGTATCAGCGTTTGATCCACAGGCGTAAATCTACTGGCAGGTATCATCAATTCGTGCTTGAGAATGTCTCCAGCGCCAGCCAGATTAAAGTAGGAGTGATGAGTTAAGTTCACCACCGTCTCTTTGTCCGTCGTCGCTGTGTAAGCGATTTTCAATTCGTTCGTATTGGTAAGCGTATAGACAACCGTAACGGAAAGATTCCCCGGGTAGCCTTCCTCGCCATCCTTGCTGAGGTAGGAAAGAGAGAGTGCCGCGCCATCCTTGCTGTTCATCTCTTTTGCTTTCCACACGACTTTATCGAAACCTTTGATTCCTCCGTGCAGATGATTCGGGTCGTTGTTGCGCGCCAGCGTATATGCCTTCCCGTTCAATGAAAATTGCCCTTTGGCGATACGATTGCCGTACCGACCGACCAGGGCGCCGAAAAAAGGATGGGGTTTCAGGTAGCTTTCGAGGTTGTCAAAGCCAAGCACGACATCGCCCATCTTGCCATTGCGATCCGGCACCTTCAGAGAAATCACAATACCACCATAGGTCATGATTTTCGCTTCCGCGCCTTTCGCATTCGTCAAAGTGTAAAGTTCAACAGGCTCTTGCTCGGCGGTCTTGCCGAAATCCTGCTTCTGAATCTGAGGTTTGGCTTTTGCGTTCATAGATGTGTTCCACAGTGGTGCTAAAAGAATACCCAATATCAGGGCAAGAAAAATTCTATTCAAATGATCCACGATGCTATCCTCCGTTTTGATGGTTGATTTGAAGGCGTAACTGCTCTTGCCTCGCTCTATGATGAAGGTTATCGAAAATCCCACTACCTTGTTGAGAGCTAACCAACTGAGTCACTGATTGTATAGATTTATTATGTCGAACTCACGTTGATTTATATAAAAATGCTTATAAATGATGCAGCCGTTGCTCGATAGGAGCGACCTGTTACTAGGAATGAGGTGCAAAATAGTTTCGTCGCTCCTTAGCAATAGGTAAAATTTAACTGATAACGATTTGTGTTTTAGTCGCGTAGCGACAATCAAAGGAACTTGTTACAACTTATTTTTTACACGTTCCTTAGCAATAGGATTCCCTTGATTAAATTTCAAAAGGAATTTGTGAATATCAGAACTCAACTTTGCTCCTTGCCCCGAGAAGTAGTGATGAACCCTTATGAGCTTGTCCGTATGGCATTATAAGCAGGAAGTGCTATACTCTGCTCATTCAGTTCGTAGGTAACACTAATTTAAAACCGCGTTTTTAAGCTTGTCAGAACAGGTTGCGTAAAGGTGGTGGGTAAACATGACAATGCCTGGAGAACTTCGTCTCAAATTAGAAGGCCAAGAGCAAGTCTTCCAGCTCGAAGCGTCGACAACAACGATTGGGCGTGGGTCAAGGAACTTGCTGGCGCTTCCCGATCATAGTGTGTCGCGCTACCACGCAGAACTGATACGACTCGATAAAGATTATCTGCTGCGTGACCTGGGCTCGGCCAATGGAAGTTTTGTCAATGGAATTCGCGTTTCCGAACAACTCCTCAATGATGGAGATGTCTTGCGATTCGGCACTTCCGGGCTTGAGATGATCTTCAAACTGATCACCGCGACAGGCTCCGTGAGCGAACAGGTACGACACTCTAAAAACAGTACAGACAGCTTGATTACGGTACTTTCAACAAAGCTTGATCTGTTGGCGGGAGACGAGAGAGAGCAGGTGAACCTGCGCTGCGTTCTCGCTGAAGCCAACCTCAATAAAGGGCAACACGAAAAAGCCCTTAAGGTACTCTCGAAATACAGCCAACAAGAGAACCTGCTCTCGCTACCTGATGAATCTCGCGCCAAAGCGCTGTATTGGCTGGGGCGCGCTTATTTAGAGGGGAAACAGTATGCGGCGGCGCGTGACACGCTGACGGCGGTTACAGATCTTTACATGCAACTGGCTGATGATTCGGGAATTGCCGGGGCGCGGGCGGCGCTGGGGCAGGCATTGATTGGTGCGGGAGATTGGTCTGTTGCCAGAGACAATCTGCACAGGGCTTTATTTACCGCACGCAAGACAGACAACTCGCGGCTTCACGTAGAGGTTCATCTACAGCTCGGGAGGCTGGACTGGAAGGAAGGCGATTTTGATGGTGCCAGCTATAACTGGTCCCGCGCCTCACGCCTGTCCGAAGACCTCAATGATCCCTTGCTAGTAGCCCGCGTTCAGCTCCAGCGCGCCTTCATACTGTACTCGGAAGGCAAATTAAAAGAAGCCGTGCCGGCATACGAACTGGTTATCGAACAGATCGAGAAGATCGGCAATGTTCGATTTCTCCTGAAAGCGCATAGCAATCTGTCACGCGCCCTTACACGGCTTGGCTCGTGGACCGCAACCGAGAGGCTTCTCGAATTCCGTCTGCGCCTTTCGCGAGAAAATTCTCTGGCGAAATCAGAAGCCGTTGCTTTGACTGACCTGGCCGAGTTGAGATATTTACAAGGCAAGTTAAATGCCGCCTGGAACGTCATTCAAACCGCTGTTCAACGACATGGCAAAACTGTGTACGCGCGAACGCAACGCATACTGGGCAGGATTTTGTCGGCGCGCGGCAACCACCTGGCGGCAATAGAAGAGTACCGCAGAGGGCTTGACGTGGCTAAGCTGAAAGGGGCTCTCGAAGAGCAGATACTCTTAGGCGTTGAACTCGCGCTCGCCTATCTGGAACTCGGCGAGAAGAATAAGGCAAACGAGCAACTCCAGGCGGTCGAGTCTGACCCGATGCTCGACCCAGGGCTCAGTTTGATGGCGCGGGCGCTTTATGCGCGTGGGCTCATCCACGCGGCCTTTGGTCAAGCAGTAGAAGCTCATAGAGGATTCACGCAAAGCTTATCCATTTTCACAACGATAAGCGACCCATACCGTATGGCTCTGTGCCACACGGCTATCGGAATGCTACGGGCAGAGATGGGACGCCCTGAATCGGCGCGCGCTCATCTGGAAGCAGCCAAAGAAATTTTTGCAAAGCTTGGAGCAGGCTCAGAGCTTGAACGCACCGAGCGGCAACTCACTTCGGTTATGTACGAGAATGTCGTCCCTGCAATGACCCGCGAATTGCCGCCCGGATTAAGCCTCACGGCTCCACTATCAATGGCTGTCTTTTCCACAGGAAAACTTTCCCAGACCATTATAGAACAAAAGCCCCATCGGATACTTGTGGCAGAAGCCGATGACCTGCTTGCCTCTATCCTTGAAAAAGGGCTTGAGGCAGAGAACTATGTTGTGGATCGGGTGCTTGACGGCCGTATCGCTTTGGAACGCGCCGTGAGTCCCAAATTTTCTTATGACCTGCTCGTTTTAGACACCTTACTCGAACATCGTTCGGGGTTTGATGTTTGCCGCGACTTGCGCAAGGCGAAGTTGGATGTGCCGCTGATCCTGCTGGGGTCTCGTCAGGGTAGCGAAGATAAAATCGAAGCCCTGCAGGCTGGCGCTGACGACTTCATCTGCAAAAAGGGCATGGCGTTTGAAGAACTGCTCGCCAAGATGGAATCCATCTTGAGTTGAAACATTCGGCACGAAAGAGGAGGAGAGGTGCACATACTGGTTATCGGAGCAGGACGCGTTGGCTGCGGGGCGCTCGGCTTGGCGCTGGCGCTGCAAGGGCATGATGTGGTCTTCGTGGCGCGGCGCGACGAAGCTGTAGAGTCCATCAATAAATACGGTTATGATGTAGCCACCAAAGGCAAGATTGAAGTAGAGATAGAAGTTCGCGGGGTGCGGGCAGTGAACCTGACAGGCCCGGAATTCGCCCGCGAAATGGCGAGTGCCGACCAGATATTTATCGCTGTTCGTCCCGATAACCTCCCTGCGCTTGCCCCTATATTGGCAAAGACAATTCTGCTGAGAATGGAATCAGGTGTTGCACACCCGTTGGATATTTTCTGCTGCGAGAACATCAAGAATGCGGGCTCGCAACTGGAACGGCTGATCTACACAAACATCCCTTTCAAATATACGCAACAGGTACAAGACAAAGTCAGCTTCAACGCCGCCATCTCCGATCGTGTTGTTTCCGCCCAAACGGTAGATGAGAGTGGGAAGTTCTTGTTTACGGCGGACGCGGTTGGCGATGTTCTCTTCGATAGACTTCAGATGAAGTCTGATTTCGAGGTATTACCTCCTTTTAAGGGGCTGGACAACTTCCCCGCTTGCATGGAAGAAAAGCTTTATGTGCTCAACTGCGGTCACGCCGTTTGCGCCTACCTGGGCTTTAAACGAGGCTACAAATATATTCACGAAGCCATGGAAGATGAAGAGATCAGCCGCTGTGTTACGGGCGCGATGCTCGAAGCGCAAAAGGCTTTGCTGGCTAAACACGGGCGCTCGCTTCATTACGCAGGCTTTATCAGCGAGATTCTCGAAACCTTTTCAAACGCGGCGTTGATGGACACGATCGCCCGGGTGGGGCGTGATCCGATCCGAAAACTGCAAGCCGATGACCGTTTAATTGGGCCGACCAAATTGGCTTACCGTTATGGCGTTACCTCTACAAATCTTATCAAGGGGTGCGCCGCGGCTCTCTCTTTTTTCGACCCGGAAGACCCACAATCAATAGAACTGCAAAAACTTGTAAATGACAAAGGGCCGCAAGGGACGCTCGATACAGTCTCACAGCTACGCTTCTGGAACCCCATCTCTCGATTGATTTGCGATGAATATAAGCAAGGCGCATAAGTTGATTGACAAGCACTCGCACGAACGGATTGCGTGTTGAGAAATTAGGTTTCGCCGTGAAGCGGCGGCGAGAAGGTAGCCAGAGGTGAAACCTCTGGAATTGTTGGTCAGCCATCCCCGCGTTGAAGATGCGGCAGAAGTTTATGACGCGCCTGCAGAGC
>JANMSG010000903.1:0-29116 GCA_031389065.1 Acidobacteriota bacterium
CCACGGGCTGACACCCGTGGCTTTATGCTTACGCCCGCTCCGCGGGCTAGTAAACAGCACCATCAGATTAGGACACTACCAATTAGAGGCTCTCTAATGGCTCTGATGGCTGACCTCTTTACGCCTCCGTGGCGAAAATCATTACAGATTTCAAGTGTCATCCTAACCATGAGTTATATTCTTCTTACATTATGGCTTTTTGCTCACTTTACGCTAAGTAACCGCCTCAGCTATAATCGAGACCCTTCAAGGCTCATCACAAAAGGGAACCAGCAGTAATCTATTCAGCACGAATCAATAGCCCCGATAGGCGTGTGTTCTCTGCCCCATTCTATATTTTCTATTTGGAGTACTGAAACCATGAGATTTCGTGTGAAAGACATTGATCCGTTTGCCTGCAAACGAACGAATTTATACAAGAGCATTTTTATTGCTTTCGCGCTGCTCCTGACAGCAACAACCTGGCTAACGAGTGGGAAAGCAGCATTCACCTTACCTTTATCTGCTGCCGGTGACACTTGCGCGAGCGCTACGATTATCAATCCAACCGCCTTGCCATTCACCGAAGATGCAACATCAGAGGGCGCAAACAACGATATAGACCCAACCAATGGAGGTTGCGCAAACGGTGCAGGTTCAGATGTTGTTTATGCGTTCACGCCTGCAACTACGGGCATCTATTCCTTAGGCGTAACCCCTACAAATACAAGTTTCGACCCCAGTTTGTATATCGTCACGGATTGCTCAAATCCTGCATCCTGTGTGGCTGGTGCCAATGCCAACGCCGTCGGCAAAGGCGAAGTGTTAAGCGTAAGCCTAAATTCGGGCACGCAATATTTCATCGTTGTTGATAGCCCTTTTGCAGGCGGCGCGGGATCTTTCCATTTTTCATTACGTAAGGACGGCCCTGCCAATGACACTTGCCTCACCCCTACGGTTATTGATCCGGCGCGGCTGCCTTTTGTTGCGATGGGAACGACGGTCGGTGCCACCAACGATTTGAATCCGCAAACCCCTTGCCTGCGTTCCAATCAATCCGGCAGAGGGCCAGATGTGGTTTATCAATTCACATCTCCCGACAGTCAAAACTATCTATTGACCGTCACGCCAATCGGCAACTATGACGTGACCGTTTATGTGACGACAAACTGCGCGACCAACTCTGGCTGCACCGCAGGCGATGTCAATGGCGGTGGCGGCGCTGAAACTGTGCGTCGCAATCTAACGGCTGGTACAACTTACTTCATCGTCGTTGACGGATTCGGCACAGACGCAGGCGATTTTAATATTACGCTGGAGCCGACAATTCCAATCGCTCCTCCTGCGCCAGGCGATTTGCGTGTCACAGCAGTCACAGCCTCGCAAGTGGATTTGGCTTGGACTGATAATGCCAACAATGAACAGGGCTTTAAAATTGAGCGAAGCTTTGACGGGCAAACGTTTACGGAGATTGCAAGCGTAGGGTCAAACGTCACCACCTACAGCGACAATACGGTTGCGCCTGCCACGCTCTATTTCTATAGAGTTCTGGCTTTCAATAACTTTGGCAATTCAGTCTCCTCCAATATAGTTGATGCCACAACCCCGCAGCCGCCACCCCCACCAATTCCGGCGATTCAGGTATCGCCCGACAGCATTGATTTCGGAATTGTTCGCACGATGGCGACAGCTACGTTGACGATTTCAAACACCGGAGGGGCGGCTTTGCAGATTAGTGACATCACCAATCCTGTCGCACCTTTCTCTATCGTTGATAAACCTGCCCTGCCTCTCACCGTTGCCGTAGGGCAGAGCATTCAGTTGACGGTCAAGTTTACTCCGACAGCCTCACAGCTTTTTGTAGGCTCGTTCATCATTCGCAGCAATGCGTCGAATGGTGTTGAAGTTACTGTAAACTTGCGCGGTGTAGGCTCGGCTACACCAGTGCCCAACATACAACTGCCACCGGCGTTGATTGATTTTCAGGGGGGAAGTTCGGTTCTCATCTTTGACATTAAGAATACAGGTGATGCGGACTTGATCGTCTCAAGCATATTGACTCCGACTGCGCCTTTTTCATTGGGCGGACTTCCTGCATTTCCTGCCGTTTTCAAACCGGGTGAAGGCTTCTTGTTGACCGTCGCGTTTGCACCCTCCTCATTAGGCGTTTTTCAAGGCACTTTTACCATTATTTCCAATGACCCAGACTCTTTATTGAATGTGATTTATTTGAAAGGCACCAGCACGACAAGCAGCGAGATTTTGAAACTTCGTGTGCCTTTACAAGTAACAGGGGTTGCGGGAGCAACCACTACAATAAACATCAATGCCGTCAACGGCACGAATTCAGATATTCGGTTGACTTCCAACCCTGTGCCAGGAGGAACCTTCACAGACAGAGGCAACGGCAAAGGCGATCTGGTTTTAAGCTTGCCTGCAAATGCCAGCGGACGTTTGTTACTCACCTTCAGAGCCACAGACGGAGCGAACCGGTTGAAGATAGGACAAAGCATAGTCAATATCGTGCAGGCCGCCGATACACATAATGTGCAGGTCGTTTTACTGGCTCCGCAAACCGCACCCGGCGCACCCACGAATGTCTTTGCCAACGAACAATCGTTTACGCTGCTCTTTGCCATCGCAATTGAGACGGAGAATCTTTTTCCGCAAGACGCGGCAGGGTTGACGGCTTATCTGATTTATCGTTCTGAAAGCCCGAATGTGCAGGTTACCCCTGCGAATCTTGTCGGGCAGATTTCTGCGGGACAAACTTCTTATATTGATAAAGTTCCTGCGCCGGTTAGTTCATCGAAAATCTTTTATTATGTAGTGACGGCGCTTTATACGAGCGGCACAGAGAGTGCGGCATCGAATGAAACATCAACGGCTCCGCGAATTATCGGACAACGATACAAGAAGAAGCAGTTGAGTTTTACGGCGGCCAACTCGAACATAGGCGTCGGCGCGGTTTTAATTGTTGACGGACGCGAGAGTTTCCCGCTGACGCGCAGCGGCGACTTAATCATTGTGGACAGGGAGGCGACCAGTACGCCAGGAGGATTGAAGCAGAAAGGCTTTGTGCAATCGGGTTCAAGATTGCAAATCCGTAACCCGAACGGCGCACTCTCTGCAACCGTGACCTTGTAAAAAGGCTTGATCAGACAAATCAATAAAGCCCGGTTGAAATGAATCAGCCGGGCTTTATTTGTTCGATCAATAGTGAATTTTGTTCGATGTAGACAGATCGATCTATGGAGTTGTTTTAGCCTTCTTGCGCTTGAACTCGAAGGCGGGTGAACCTTGCCCGGTTGAAGCAATCTTGATTTCAAGATTTACAAACTGACCTTCGGGAAAGCGATTCTTAAGCTTTTTGTCAAAGCTCGAAATCTTTTTACACCTTCCGTCATCATCGCATTTATCCAGAAACTTAATTTTCTTCAGGAGTATGCCATCAACGTAAACTTCCGTGTTGCCTAATCTAATGTTTCTTCCAAATACGTCCAGAGAGCTTTTGCCATCGGTATCGGTCACATAGGTCGCGTCGGTGATAATTGGCAGAGGCCAGACGGTAAATCTGCCCACAGATACTTGAGATGTAGCGTTGCCTGCGCCATCAAAAACCGTAATGCGTATGCGCCCTGCTTTATCGGTCGAAAGCGCGACAGGCACTTCCCAAACGAAGTTCTGTAGCTCTCCACTGCTCGGCGCGATCAGTTCAACCATCTGCTGGAAAGTGTTGCCGTTATCGCCGGAATATTCAATTAATCGTCGGATTACGCCTACATTGTCGGTCTCGCGCCACTTGATCGTTGTCTTGGTGCCGCCGCCGATTTCTGTGTCTCCGGATGGCGAAATAATTGCCAGCGTCGGAACAGACGTATCAGGCGGACCGACTTCTATTTGAAAACTGGCTGGGCTTGTTGATAGCGATGGCAGGTTCACGCCATCGAAAACGCTGACGCGGATTTTTCCGTTGGTCGTAGGAATTGATGGAATCCGCCAATCGAAAAAGCGTACATTGGCATCCAGCGAACCAATCAAGTTGTAAGACAAACCATTGTCGGAAGAGAACTCCACGCGTTGGCTCAGTATGGCTTTGTCGTCAGAAGCATCCCAGGATATGCGAACGAGGTTTCCGACTCTGAGTTTTTCACCGCCAACAGGAGATTTCAAAACCACTACAGGAGAAGCATCAACCGGACCGCCACCGCCACCGCCGCTGCCTCCGACAAGTTGGCTGTTATAGGCTACAAGCGCGAAGTCTTGATCGGTCGTATCGCTGTTGTTGGGAACTCCATCACCTGTGATGTTAGCGGCGACTACACGAATCTCAAATTCGCCGGTTTGACCTTCAGGTAGCCAAACCGATTCAACATTGTTTAAGCGGTCAGGCGTTCCGCCAACGACAGACGTGGCGCTTGCGAATTGATTGCCTAAATAGGTGGTTCCATTCATCGTCAATTGCAAATCGAGATCATTGACCACAGGATTTGCAGCGGGTATACCCGGCGCATCCGTCCAACAAAGTGTGATTCGCACGGGTTTGCTTGAACTTGTGACCCTGCCGCGCACAGTAAATGTTTGACCGGTTGCGGCAAGAGTTTGATTCTGGTCAATCAAGATCCTCTGCGCGTCATCAAAGGCGCGGCCTAAATTCATGAGTCCGAAACCTTGATGTTTGCCGGGCAAACTATCGCCAGCCAAAAAGCCTGTCATATAAGAGGTCGAGTTTGTCAAAAAGGCTTTCACCATAGCAGGGCTTGGCGCTTGTCCTGTGGATTGCTGAAAGTATTGGCGAACCAGCGCCGCACCACCTGCAACGGCAGGTGCTGCATGGCTTGTGCCCGATGACCAGGTGTAAAGCGTTTGTCCCGAAGGATAATTGATAGGTCCGCAAACGCCGCTCCCTGTGTTGCCTCGATCTTGGGATTTTGCGCCTTGAATGTGTGTGCCAGGCGCACAGATGTCTGGCTTGGTGCGCCCATCTGCTGTCGGACCGCTCGAAGAAAAATCTATCAAAGAATATGCGTCGTCTGCACCTTCAGTTGGCACGCGACAACCGTCCATTCCAGCCCGTATGTTTTCGCTGGCGCCAACCGTGATGAGGTTTTTCGCGGAACCTGGGCTTGCGAGTGCACCGGTTGGTCCTTGATTCCCTGATGCGAAAACGATAGTCAATTCCTGATTACCGCTTTCTGTGCGTCGCGCATCTCTGACGAGCGAATCGTAGGTCTGGCAATCTATGGTGTAAGCATTGCTGTAGTATCCCCAACTGTTCGACGAAATACGCGCGCCATCGCGGTACATCATGTCAACCATGGTGGCGTAGTTGGGACTGGTGAAATCAGGATTGAAGATTTTAGAACTGCCGAGTTTGACGAAAGGATGAACTCCAAGCCCGTAGTTATAACCATTGGTATCCACGGCTGGAAACGTCGTTCCTGTACTGTAGCCGCCGACGATGGATGAGTTTAGAGTGCCGTGTCCAGTGGAGTCCTGCGAGGTTCCTTCGATGCCGTCGCCAGCGACTAGGCGCGAGTAGATGACGCGATTGAGCCCCGCCTGATTCAGGAAATCTTTGTGTATCACCGCAGGGTCAAGAAGACCTTGATCCATACCGGAATCCGCTATATCAACGAGAAAATCCGGAGTCGTCGCAAATCCTTTAACTCTGAGCCAAGCCAGGTAACCAGGTCCTGAAAGTTGAGAATTTAAGAGCGAACCGGCGACGATTAGGTTCTGTTTTTCGTCGAGCAACTCAGGTGTCGTGAAAGGCTCTATCCAGACAACATCGCTCAATCGGGCAATATCTGCAATCTGGCGCGGGTCAACTTGAATGCGAAAGTTGGTAAAGCCTTCGGCGCTTGCTGGCTCATCGAAAATTACGACTGATGGGATAGAGGCGAACTTGCGCAATTGTTCTTCGTCGTGTTTGCCTTTGGCAAGCTGCACAGTTGCAAAAATCGTTTTCTCTGAATGGAGCGCGATCTCAGGCGCGATTTTGTAAGCGGGTTTGAAATCTCCAGACCATTGAATGAAACTCTGTTGCTCGGCCGCCAACTCTTTGACTTCGGCAAAACCTGTAGCCGTTGCGCGAATCAAGTAAGCGTTGTTTGGAATATAAGAAATTACTTCGGCGGAACCGCGCAATTTTTCGAGCCACTCTGTTTTCACTGGCCCGATCATTTGAACCAGGTAGAGTTGTTCATCAGCAGGTTCAGCAGTGCCTTCGATGCGCAGTTGTTGCGCTTCGTTTTGCGTGGTGTCGAATGCGCCTGCTCTGAGCAACACCAAATTCATATCGTCGCGCACAGAGGACGCCGTGTCCTGCGCCGTCAGGCTATCGGCAACCTCTTGCGGTGCATTCAACAGAGCGAACGCGCCGTAGTCTTCAACAAGAGTGCCGCCCGCCGCCAAAATGGAATGTCGCAACTCTTGCTCGTGCGAATAGACGATGACTTTGTGCGAAGTCACATGAGAGCGGTAAGAGACATCTATTACAGGCTGTTTTTTGTAGCTTGAATTGAGTGAATCCGTGTGAGCGGGGAATTGTCCCGCGAGAATGATTGCAGAAATGAAAAGAGTAATCAGAGAAAGATGAAGGGTAAAGCGCGTCATTATAGCTCCCAAATTCGCAAGCAAACGATTGAACTCGGCAAGGATTCATGGATATGAAAAAAATCTTTAGGAGTCCGAGAAGGGGCGAATCGCTATACTTTGGCGGAGAAACCAGACCGAAGGGGCAGAACGCTTTGAAACTATGTCGCGATGGTACGGTGGCGGGCTTCGCGAGTCAATAGTTTTTCGTCTGTTGTATCGGTTTTTCTGGTGTGCTAGATTGATTTTGAATTACGGATTGAGGAGCCGATTATGAAATCGAAGAAACGAAAGGAATTGGGTCAATACATCGTTTCAGACCCTGAAATTTGCGGCGGCAAGCCCACTTTCAAAGGCACACGTGTCAGAGTTCAAGACGTGCTTTACTACGTAGCCAAAGGCAAAGATTGGGAGTGGCTTACATGGAATTATGACGGAAATATAAATCACGAAACGATAGCCGAAGCTAACAGACTGACGCAAATTCTCAGATTCAACTTAACCTCTTGTCAGGAATGAAATTGGCTGGAAGATAAAAGTACTTGTGTGCGTGACCTTGCATATTCTCATGAGGAATCTCAATCTTAAAATGATCCTCTTTTGAAAGAGGTAGTCCGTTAAATGGAAGCTCCCATAAGAAAGGACCATCCTTTACCTGCCAATCCACTTTGAATCTATGGCGTATTTCAGTTTTAAGACTTTGATAGTGCTGATTGAATAGGCAGTCTGTACTTCTACTAGTTGTAACAAGTACGGATTTTGTAAGCCATTTAGTAACATCTGCCGTTTTGGTATTAGGTGATTGAACTAATTCCTCTGTGACGATTTGGTACTTCTCTTTTTCGTTTAATTCATCGCTAAAAGAAATTGTGAACCCCAAATCACTATTGAGTTTATCCATCAAGTTTTCTAATGACTCAATTTTCACGTTCTCTTGGTCGTCTTCTGTCCACATTATCAATTTACCTAAGGGGGCGATCACATAAACCTCATCTGCTATATCATAAAGAGTGGCTTTGAAATGAGGATGGAAACCACCTCTTGCGATTGATGCAAATTGATGGTTATGAACAAGAATATAGTTACCCGTTGTAACCGCGATAGTATAGACATTATCGTCACGATATGTTTCAAGTGCCTTGAGCGTTGTTTCATCTGCTATGGCTTCAAATGGAGCTAGTACTTTCCCTGGCAGTACCGAAAAATTACGAATAGTAAGCTCTGAATAGCGATTGTTAGGATACTCCCTATATCGCAGCATATTCTGCACGCCTTTAATATTATTTGTGACAATAGGAATATTCTTACACCAGTGTGCACGATCATCCTCCGCTTTTCTTCCTAAAACATCCATTATCGGCTCAATGGTTGTTCCTGCATCGAAAATGATGCGGATGTCAGATTTATTTTGGGTTTTTTGCAGATATTTAACTCTTTCACCAAGAACCTCTTCTAAGAATGGCTCTGCCATTACTCGTTTTTCTGTCTTATAGTGCGTAGCCCTCTCATTATAGATTGAATCAATAGCTCCTTTTTCACTTCGGATAATATTGACTATATGCTGAATATTCCTATCTAGTTTTGTAACCTCACCTCGGAATTCACTCACGAGCGATCTAATACGCAGCTTCTCAGAATGGTTTCTTATGCCTTTGGATTTGATGGCTCGCTTCAAGACGGAACAAGCCGGTCTTACTTGCTGGAGTAGGTCTGTTATGTCTTGCTCACCTTTATAACAAGCATGGGTAACACCTAACCAATCAGATGGAATTTTTATTGCTGAATTCTCATTATAGACTAAGAAGGTACGCTCTCTGCCCAATCGTCCGGTAAAAAGCCCACACTCAAATATGACATTATCTCTAGGTGATTGTGAAGTTAGTCCTCGACTTTCAATGGTATCATCTGGTGTTAAAATAAAAACTGCAAAATCGAACTTATCTAGAACCTTCATTAAAGATTCAAGATTTCCTAGCCCCAGTTTAAATATGTCTTCGTTCCAAATATCTACTCTGAAAACTTTCTCAAGGTGTTCGCAAACAGCTTGGGCAATTTCTATTCCTTCGCTAGAGGAGCCAATAAAGATTTTCGGTTTTCCTTCCATACATATCTCCTTATAAAACAGGATTGCAAATAACCCATTCTCAACTCCAAATCTGATTATTGAATTAATGAGACTCGTTCTATGCGACAGTGACTTCTTTGGCTAGATACACATCTTGAATGGCGTTTAAAATCTTCACGCCTTCGGGCATAGGTTTTTGAAAAGCCTTGCGCCCGGAAATCAAGCCCGTGCCGCCGGCGCGTTTGTTGATGACGGCCGTGCGGACTGCTTGTTGAATATCGTTATCGCCCGACGCGCCGCCTGAATTTATTAAGCCTGCGCGACCCATGTAACAATTCGCTACCTGATAACGGGTCAAATCAATCGGATGGTCTGTAGTCAATTCCGAATAGACTTTCTTGTCCGTCTTGCCAAATTTTATAGCGTTATAACCGCCGTTGTTCTCTGGCAATTTCTGCTTGATGATGTCGGCTTGAATCGTCACGCCCAGATGATTTGCCTGACTGGTTAAATCAGCAGCGCCGTGATAATCAACACCGTCTTTGACGAACCCTGGATTGCGAAGATAGCACCACAAGACCGTAAACATACCGAGTTCGTGGGCGTGCTCGAAAGCGCGAGCAACTTCCTGAATTTGACGCTTCGACTCGTCAGAGCCGAAATAGACCGTAGCGCCAACACCTACGCAACCTTGCTCGAAGGCCTGATCTATAGAGGCGAACATGATCTGGTCGAAGGTATTGGGATACGTGAGGAATTCGTTGTGATTGATTTTTACGATGAAGGGAATCTTGTGCGCGTACTTGCGCGAAACCATGCCTAAAACGCCCAGGGTTGAGGCTACGGCGTTGCAGCCTCCTTCGACGGCCAGCTTGACAATATTTTCAGGGTCGAAGTATTCGATGTTTGGCGCAAACGATGCGCCTGCCGAATGCTCTATGCCTTGGTCAACGGGAAGGATTGAAAGATATCCTGTGCCCGATAGTCTTCCGTGATTGAACAGGCTGCCGAGATTACGAAGGACAACAGGCGAACGGTCTGTGTTTATGAAAACGCGGTCAATAAAATCGGGACCGGGCAAATGCAGTAGGTCTTTGGAAATTGTGTTCGATTGATAGGACAATAATGATTCGGCTTCGTCACCGAGTATTTTTTCTATTTCGTTGATCACGAGTCTCTCCTCTTTTGGTATTGGAAATTTTGGCTTGCAAAGCCACTTAAATTGGGACGTACTTAATGACCGACAAGTTTATTCGCGACAGCTTGGTTGGTCAATGCTCGTACGTCATCAGACAGTGAATAGTGAATAGTGAATAGTGAATAGTGAACAGTGCAGGAAGGCAACTTTTAGTATTTTTACCAACAAATACAACTTTCAATTCTGAAGCTTTGAGTAGGTTTCCTTCTCGTTATTCACTATTCACTATTCACTGCTTCTTGCACTTTTGTTCAATCAATCGTTTCAAAGCCATGGCGTCCTGATCGGTCGGGTCAAACTGCAGAGCTTTGGTTGCCGAACCGTCTGCACTGGCGCAATCGTTTTTCAGCACGGCGATGCGGCCCGCCAGAACGTGCGCCGCTCCGAGTCTGGGGTTCCAAAACAGTGCGGCTTTCAAGGCGTTCGTGGCGCGTTCAAAATCGCCGCGTCTTTCAAAGACTCTAGCCATCAAAAGATGGGCTTCGTAATTTTGTGGAGCAATTTGTAAAAGATTACCAATCAGCGCCAGGGTTTCTTCATCGCGTCCTGCGAAGAAGGCATTGCGCGCTTTTTCGAGTAACTGATCGGCTTGCGTCTGCTGCGGATTGTTGGCGTTGACAGCGTTGCTCCTCTCATCCAAATCGCGTTTGAACCTGTAATAATTGGCTTTGCTGAAAGTAGTCTTCATTCGCCCAAGGACAGGTGCACCTTTGGTTTCCCATTGCGCGAAGGTTGTGAGCATTCTCTTGGCTTGATTTGCCGCGTCATTGGCTGCGTCTTTGTCCCCCAATGCGGCAACAGCTTTGCTCAAAATGTAGTAGGCTTCGCCATCATCTGGGCGGCGTTCAAGCTCTTGCCGTAAGATTCCTGCGGCTTTGGCGTAATCTTTCGCAAGGTAATGTGCATAACCAAGATTGAACAAAACATCCGTATCGCGTGGCGCGACATCAGCGGCGGGCTTCAAATGATTTAAGGCTTCCGCGTATTGCTTCTGTTTGATGTGCAAAACGCCTATGTTGTTATAGACCTCGTAAAGCGGTAGCTTGGTTGCCAGTTTTTGTTGTGAAGCAATCGCTTTTTCAATTTGCCCTAAAGCGTTTTGTGCGACGCCTATATAAAATTGCACTTCATCATAGCGCGCCTCTTTTTCGCCGATGCGGGAAAGCAGTTCCAGCGCTGCTTTATATTCTCCCGCTTCGTAATGAATGCGACCTAACTCGAAGATAGCGGGGATGTAATCGGTTCTGGCTTTATCGTTGAACTCTTTTATGGCTCTTTCGAAAAAATCAATTTGCGCTTTGCGGTCACGGGTGAGCGTGCCTTTGATGAAATTCTCGAAGGCGCTAACAGGGGCAACGGTCGCTTGTGTCATGATCTCATCGCGAGAAAATGGCAGCGAGGAATTGTGTTTGTAAAGGATTTCGTAAGCCAATTGTCCTTGAAATCCTTGCAGGTCGAAAAGGTTGCCGCCCAAATTGAACTCGCCAATCAAACGCCCTTCTCTGATGTCTATGACTCGCGCCGTGATGGAGATGGCTCGTTCAACCTTTTTCTCTGCTGGTGTTTCGTTATTGTTTTCTTTGTTCTTGCCGTCTTTTTTACCGGTGGGTTGTTCCGCTGTCGTCTCTTTTTCGCGCTCGTCAGATAAACGATAGGTGCCGATGACTACGAGATTTGCGCCAGCGCGTTCAGCAATTTTAATCATGGTTGCGCGCGTTAAAATTGCGCTTGGTGACAAGCCTTCTTGTATGTAGGCGACATTGCGTTCATCGGAACGAATGACGACGAGTCCGGGTTTGTCCAGAGCGTCGCCGAGCGATGCGGCAAAGCTTTCGCCGATCCAGTTATATTCGCCGCGACCCGATAAATTTTCAAATGGCATGATGACAATAGTGTCGCTGCCCGCGCCAAAAGATCGAATGGCAAGCAGGGAAGCGAAGATGAGAGCAAGTGTGAAGCGTTTAATCATAGGAAAATCAATCAGGCTGCCAGGGTCGGAGTGAATCAACCTTGAGCAGCCTGTGAAAATTTTGATGAAGGATTGTGCGTTTGCGTTCAACGCATTTTTGCATTCAACTTTTTTACCGTAGCGTTAGCAAAATTCGGGCTGCTATTATGCCCTTTCTATATCAATCAACAAACTCACATTTTCAGATTATTGATGCGTTTCTGTCAACAACTTCCTGGCATGGAGCACGAGCTACAGTAATCAGGTAATCACCCGTTGAGCCCTTGAGAGCGACACAGACAACTCTTTGAGTTGATCAAGTAGTTTTATGTTTTGACCTGATAGCGTTCCTATGCTGTTACCCTGCAAGTGGGTAGTGGTGCAAAACATTGCCTGATTGCCTTCGGGTTTCTCAACCTTTTTTAATTGAAAGAATGTTTAGCCATAGTAATCACACGAACATAGAGGCTATAATTACCGTATTCTTTGCGAATACAAAAGGAGCAACCCATGTTCTGTCCACAATGTGGCATAAACCAAAGCGAAGAGCTGAAATACTGCAAGTCATGTGGCGCAAATCTATTTGCTGTACGGCAGGTAGTTGCGACGCGCGAAACGGACGAGAAACCGGACGAGAAATTTGACTGGAGCAAAACCTGGGTTGCGGAGATGATGCTTTCAGGCGAGGAGCATAAACGACGCCAACAGGAACGTCAAAATAGCATCAATCCCGAAATCAAAAGATACAACGAAATTAAAGCTGGCGTCATTACAAGCTGTGTGGGTATCGGCGTAATGCTTTTTCTTTATGTCATTATGAATGGCGTCATTTTAGACGAAAGTATGCCGCAGGATGAAAAAGAGGTCTTCAGTCGTATATGGATTGCCGGGGTAATTCCATTTTTAATAGGCTTAGGTCTGCTAATTAACGGAATATTCGTGAGCAAAAAGCTCGTTGAAATTTCAAAGCGAGAGTTTCAGGCGAAAGAATCACCGAAGGCGCTTGAGGCAACCGCAAATAGCCTGGAAGACTCATCGCTTTCTACTGGCGATTGGTATGAATCTGATTCCTCCAGACCCAGTGTGACCGAGCATACGACCAGAGAGCTAAGAAAATCCGATTAAATACTATAACCCAGTGCCGAAATCTTCTATGTCCCCTCGTTTCTGAGAAAGCTATCCTCAAACAAATCTACATCACCTCAAGCGTAATGCCTTTATATCGTACATCAACACAACCTGCATTTTAAAAAAAGTTACCGCACCGAAGCTGTTAATCTCCGATGCGGCTGTAAGTCCTACATATAAAAAGGTGACTCGTACGGGATTTGAACCCGTGTTACCGCCGTGAAAGGGCGGTGTCCTAGGCCCCTAGACGAACGAGTCGTCCAAACGAAGTTAAGATACTAGCGAAGTTTTTCTGACTAAGCAAGTTGGGCTTTAAATTTCGTCAAAGAATAATATTGATTTCTTCTAGCGGGCTTAATAAACCAGTGATATGCCGCTTCAAGTTGGATTACCAAACCGAGGTTACATTCCTCAGCGAAAATTTTCCACCAACATAATGTCGCTGACACTTTGATCCATCTGGGCAAAAAGAAGCCATCGTCGGTCCGGTGAAACTGTGAGCCCCGGATCCGAACGTGAGATTGGTTTATCGAGTGTCGTCAGAAGCATCACTTTGCCTGTGGCAAAATTGAAGAATTCGATGATCGGTTGAGAAGGCGTATTAGCCGTGGCAAAATATATGCCTTTTTCGGTCACGGCCCAGAGTCGCCAGTATCCCGCATTGTGGTGGTCTAGAAGGAGGGTTTCTTCGCCGCCGCCCACAGGAATCTGCCAGATGCCAGGAACGGCTCGACCTTTAGAGTAATAAAAAACCTTGCCGTCAATGGATTCAAAACCTTCAAAGCCACCATGTTGAGTCACCTGCACCGCTTGACCGCCTTCGACAGGGATCTTCCAGATCTGCATACTGCCGCTACGTGTAGAGCCAAAATAAACCCACTTTGAATCCCGTGACCAGCTTGGAGTTATATCTTCGGAAGGGTCTTCGGTGAGACGGCGCGGCTGCCCTCCGTCAGCGCTGATGACATAAATGTCTGCATTCCCTTTCTGGTCAGAGTCACTGGATCGGGAATCAAAGGCGATCCAATGACCGTCGGGCGACCAGCGCGGTGTGCCCGTCAGATAAGGTCCGCTCTCAATCAATGGCATAGGATTGGCCCCGTTACGGTCGCATACCCATAGTCCGAAATCGCCTGAGCGGTTAGATGCAAAGATGATCTTCTGCCCATCAGGAGAATAATCTGGTCCATTATCTGCGAGTGTGGAGGAGATCAAACTTGTTGCTATACCGCTTTTGCCCGTTGCGTCCAGCGCCAGTCGCCAGATATTCAGGTCATCGACAGTCTGTGTATATGTCAGGCGATTTCCTTGACGAGAGATCGCCGGACTGACCACATTCTGTCCAATGGTTGGCAAGATTTCCGGCGTTCCTCCCGTAATGGGAACTCTCCAGAGATTAAAGATGCTGCTTCCGCGTCTTGAGGCAAAGACGATTTCGCGACCGTTGGCAGTCCAGGCAAGCCCATATATAGATGTTCGATCAAAAGAGAGTTGCTGGGGTTCCCCACCCGTCAAGGGCAAAAGGAAGAGGTCCGTTGTCGCCGAACTCGATGAGCGCATGAAAGCCAGCGTCTTGCCATCCGGAGAGAATGCCGGATAGGAATCTCCTACAGTGCCCATAGGAGGCGATGTCAGTTTTTGCTTTTCGCCGGTCTCAAGCGAAAGTAAGAAGAGACTGAAAGGTTCATCCTGTGAATTTTTATTGGCGATGACCAGAAATTTTCCATCCGGAGAGTAGTATTGACTATTTCCGGGAGTGAGAGTCCGATAGGGAAAGACATCTGCCACTTTCCGCTCAGAACCGCCTAAAGCGGGGATTAAATAAAATCCGCTACTGTCAGCAGATTGACGGAAAAAAGCGAGGTAGCGCCCGTCGGGTGACCAGGCCGGATGGGTATCGGCTGCCGCGTTCATCGTCAAGCGGAGCGGTTGCCCCGCGCCTATCAGCTTGACATAGATGTCCTGGTTGTCGCCTTTTTCACCATCCCAAACGAAAGCGATCTGGTTCTCATCAGGCGAAAAAGCTGCCTGGTTTTCGCTACCTGGAAAACTGGTGAAAGGAACTATTTTCAAAGGGGGAGCCAAGGGTTTTGCTACGGGTCGAAAAACCAGAATCCAGATGGCGACACTGGCGACACTAATGAAGACAGCCAACAGCAAAAAGATTGTCGGCCACCTCAACCGACGCGCAATGGAATGGGAGACGATGGGAGGCGTCTCGAAATTGTCAGTAGGCTTAGGCACTTCCGCCTCTGCACTCTGTTTGAATCGCTCCTCCAGATTGCCGCCTCTTTCTTGCTGGGTAACGACCTGTGCAGCAGTCTGCACCATCATCACTGATCCGCTGTGCTCGTCAAATACCTCTCTCACCTGAGCGACAAAGCGGTACCCACGTTTCGGTATGGTCTCAATATATTGCTCAGATTGCTCTGCACCCAGTATCTTCCTCAAATAGGAGACTTTCTTAGCCAGGTTGACCTCTTCAACAAATGTATCTGGCCATATCCTCCTAAGTAGTTCGTTCTTATCTAAAATATGCCCGCCATTTTCCACCAGCACAAGCAGCGTTTCGAAAGCCTTTGGTGGTAGAGGGACATGCTGACCATCGCGCAACAATATGCGTTCGGTGATGTCTAAACGGAACGGGCCGAATTCATAAAAGTGGCTAATTTGCTGAATCATAAGCAAGTAAAACTTCGGCAAAACTTCGTCATAACTTCGCCAAGACTTCTGCACCCTATTAGGAGCATCATTACCAAGTGATTAAATCACGTTGAGCGGGTGCGAAATTCCGAAGCAAGATTTACTCTATAACAAAGACGTTAGTCGAGCAACGGGAAACGCGGGTCAGCGCAGGTTTCCTGTATCTGATTTTAGTTTCAGAAGCGGATCGCATAAGAACAAGAACAGAATGGTAGAGAGAAAGTAGAGGGAAACAAACGATAGGTGATTACGAAATAGAGCGGATTTACACGACTGGGGGTCGGGTGAAAGGTTCTAATGTAGTATTCATCTGTTTGTTTTCTGGAATGTGCCAATTTCGCGCGGATCGAATTTGTGATGGCTCTGATGTGACGAAAGACTCGCCTTAGAATAATAAAAAAATTAGAAAAGATTTAAGACTGTATTGCCCAGATAACGGCAGGGCAATCTATACACAGCAATAAGAAAATGATAGGGTTCAGGCGATACGGCGACACAAGATAGGGATAACGCCGCTTTCTCACATGAAAGCCAAAAAAAGTAGACACCAGATAATCGGGCAATGACTTCAAGTGAGGAATCTCACCTCATAAAAAAATATTCGAGGGGAAAATTTGCAACTCATACAGTGGATCAACATCTGTGGGGGTATTGGAGAAATACGATATGGCTGAAAATAAATCAAGAAGAGAGTTTCTAAAACAGGCAGGCGCAAGCGCTGCGGCGGTAACTGCTGGCAGTGCGCTGTTGCCAGAAATTGTAGCCGCGCAGAGCAAATCCCGACAGACCTTTGCTACGGGGCGTGTGCTGGGTGCAAATGATCGCATCAATATTGGTCTGGTGGGTTGCGGCGGCCGTATGGGATCGCACAGCCGTTATCTTTTGGCTCGCGGCAAAGAGAAGGGTGATGTACAAATCGTCGCCGTCAACGACATCTATGAGAAACGTAAGCAACAGGCGCGCGTGGCGACCGGCGTAGATGAGAAGTCGGTTTATCACGATTACAACGAGTTGTGCGCCCGCAAAGACGTTGATGTGGTAGTCATCGCTTCGCCGGATCACTGGCACCATCTGCAAGCGATGGCGGCGCTCAAGCATGGCAAAGATGTCTATCTTGAGAAACCAATGACCTACACCATTGAAGAGGCGAAGGATATTGTCGAAGCTGTACGCCTAAGCAAGCGCATTCTTCAGGTTGGCAGTCAGTACACCTCTATGGATCATTTCTGGAAAGCCAAGCAGGCGATCAAAGACGGACTCATCGGTCAGGTTATCTGGGCTTCGGGCGGTTTCGGGCGCAACGTCAACAAGCGTGGGGAATGGAACTACCCGATTGATGCGGACGCCAGCGAGAAAAATCTCGATTGGAAAGCCTTCCTCGGTTCGGCTCCCAAACGCGCCTTCGACGCGGCGCGTTACTTCCGTTGGCGCAAATATTGGGACTATTCGGGCGGCATTGCCACAGATCTCTTCTACCACACGATTTCACCCCTGTTGCTAACGATTGGCGCGCAATTCCCTGAGCGCGTCACCTCGTCGGGCGGCATCTTCATACAGAAAGACCGCGAAGTGCCCGACACCTTCTTTATGAATGTTGATTATCCGAGCTTCACGATACAGCTTGCCTGCTCGGTGGGCAGTGGTTTGGGCGCGCCGCTCGTCATTCACGGCTCGGAAGGAACCATCCGCTTGGCAGAAGACAGCGAAAGACTCAGTAACACTTCGATTCAGATTACCCCGGATCGCCCTTACCTTGAAGAATTCAAGAAGAAAACCGGCAAAGAGATGCTGGAGATTGAAGTGAAGACTCAGCAGGATCGCGCGGCGCATCCGCACATGGAGAACTTCCTCGCGTCGGTGCGCAGTCGTCAGGAGCCGAATTTCCCTGCCGATTTAGGATATAAGGCGATGACGGCAATTCGCATGGGGGTGGACGCTTATCGCCAGCAGGAAGTGCTGCACTTCGACGCACGGCGCGAGAAAGTCTCCTTGCGCCCAATCTCGAAGGCATAAGCAATGGAGATGCAATATCGAAGCGGCACAGCGTTTTGTCAGGAGCGCCAAGCCGTTGAGAGTAGGGCTGTTGCAAAGTCAGAATAGGGGAAAATTTAGCAGACTTGTAGGGGCGTATCTCCTTGTGCGCCCCTCCTTGAAATGCGTAAGCTCCAGTCAAAGCTCCAGGTTTTCAATCGTGGGCGACCATCGCAAGGTCATCTGTGCAAGACTTTCAAACGACTTTGCAATAGCACAAGGGTTGAGCTTGCCATTGTCATAGATGAGTTGTATAACTTCACTTATCAACATTCGGGTCGCGCTCAATCTTGCAGTGCGACAACTATAGACCGTAAACGCTTACTTAACTTTTAGGAGGACAAAAAATGAAAAGGACTAGACCGCCTCTCAGACAAACAAAAGAGAAGAGTAAAAACATGAATAGGATAAATTCTTTGAGCCGTTCACTCTCGAAGTCTATCGCATTACTCTTGACCTTTATTATGTGCACATCATTAGGGGTTTTCGCGCAATCCGATAACGCCCAAATTTCCGGTTATGTCAAAGATACTGCCGGAGCAGTCATCGCGGGTGCGAAGGTTACTGTGAAGAGTGAAGCCAAGAATGTTGAACGCACTGCCGTAACCGATGATCAGGGCTACTACGTGATTTCAAACGTGCCGCCCGATATCTATTCGATTACCGTAGAACAAGCTGGCTTCAAACGTTCCACGATTTCCGGTAAAAAAGTTGATCCGAATATCGGGGCGACTGTGGATGTTTCTTTGGAAGTCGGCCAGGTAACAGAAGCAGTTAATGTTGTCGCCGGATCTGCCACCGTACAAACAGAATCCGCTACGGTTGGAAAGTTGGTTGAGGGCGCGCAGATTGAGTATTTGCAACTCAATGGACGTAATCCCTTATTCTTAGCGCTGCTCAAGCCGGGCGTCAGTGGCGGCGCGCTTGGTGGTTTCAGTTTCGGATTGACTTCCGGTGGATTGAACATCAACGGCTCTCGCACCCAGGATAACCTGATAACTTTTGACGGTGCGGTAGCGGTTCGTACCCGTTCTAACGGCACCAGTATCGGTGCCGCCGACGTAGATGCCACTCAGGAAGTTCAGATCTTAACGGCGAATTACACCGCGGAATATGGGCGATCAAGTGGCGGGCAAGTACGTATCGTCACTAAGAGTGGGGGCAGTGATTTTCACGGTACCTTTTATGAGTTCATACGAAACTCGGCGTTGGATGCCAATAGCTGGAACCGAAATCGCTCAGGTAATACGATAAACAGGCCTTGCTAGCAATTTCCCAGAGACTCAAACTGTCGGCCGGAGCCATTCCGCTTTAATCAGTTTGGTTACAGTCTCAGTGGTCCTGTCTTGCTGCCCGGCACTGGTTTTAATAAAGGGCGCGACAAAGTCTTTTGGCTGTGGGGACAAGAATTTGTTCGGCAGCGTCGAGCGGCAACGACGACCATCACGGTTCCGACGCTGAAGATGCGCAACGGAGATTTTAGTGAATTGCTCGGGGCAAACAGGTTTTTCAGTAGTGAAGTACTGATCAGGGATCCGTTGACGCGGTCAACCGCCAATCCCAATGGTACGCCGTTTCCTGGCAATATTATTCCGAACAACCGCTTAAGCCCGAATGGACTTGCTCTGCTAAGGGCTTTTCCTGAGCCGACTGGCTTTCTTGGGGCAGGCTCGGCCAATTTCTTTCAGGAAAGGCCAACGAAGACCGATCAGCGCAAAGACACAATATCCATAGACGTTTACCCGAGCCAGAATCATTCGATACGGTGGCGGGCGCAACTCTATCACTTCATAGATGTCAGTGCATTTCGCGGTGGCACAGACCATGCACCTCAAATCATAGACCGTCCCAATCAGACAACTTCACTCAACTGGGTCTGGTCTATCTCCCCAACCTGGATCAATGAGACTCTGTTGGCAGCAAGCCGCGATCAGGTCTTTATTTCTATAGACACACGGGGTGAGCGCTACAGGAGAAGCATCTACGGCATTAACTATCCGTACATATTTCCTGAGCGCAAAGAGATAACCGATAAGATCCCTACGGTTGATGGGATTTCCGGGTTCGCCTCATTAGATGGGGGACCGTACCCTGCTCAATCAACTGGTCCGATCTACCAGATTTCAAACAATATGACGAATATTCGGGGCAATCACACCCTGAAATTTGGCGTATACATTGAGAGAGCTGGTCAGAATGACTTCGATCAGATTAACGTTGCGGGTACTCCTGGCGGTACCAACAACCAGAACGGGCGTTTCGTCTTCTCGAACGGGACACCAGCTGCATCTGGCGGCACTCAAAGTGCAATCGGTAACGTCGCACTCGGTATATTTGATACTTATGCCGAGATCGGGGCCCGGTCGTTTACTCCATATCGCGGTCATATGCTCGAGTGGTTCTTTCAGGATGCCTGGAAAGTAACTCCAAAATTGCGCCTTGAGTTAGGTTTGCGCCATTCCATCATTCAACCGTATTACAGCCTGTGGCGCAATATGGTGGTCTTTGATGAGGCATCCTACGATCCTTCGATTGCCGTCAGGCAGAATCCTGCTAATGGTTTCATCATAGGTGGCAGTCTACAATCTCGCTACAACGGACTGGTGATCCCTGGTAGTGGATTCACCGAGGGTGCCCGCGGTCGCGTGCCGATTGCCGATACAGGAGAATTTGACTTCCTGTTCCGCGGTGCTTCCAAGGAATACTCCAAGATTCACAAGGGGAATTTCCAGCCGCGTGTAGGTCTTGCCTACGCCATCAACGATAAAACAGTCTTTCGTGCTGGCATTGGTAAGTTTTTTACCCGTTTGGGTGTAAGCGATTCGGTCTTCTTAGGAGGCAATCCACCGCTACAGCCGACAGTTTCGGTTACCCGCGGGTCGGTTGATAATCCAGGTGGTACAACGGGCAACGCCTTCCCGCTGGTTATCACTAGCCAGGACCCGATCTTCAAGAATCCTGAAGCCTATCACTGGAGCGCCACAGTTGAGCGCGAGGTTGGTTTCAATACCATTGTCGAACTCGGCTATGTAGGGAGGCGAGGGTTGCACGGACAGCGTGAGCGCAATATCAATCAACTGCAGCCGGGCACCATACAAGCAAATCCGGGAGTCAATCCGGATTTTCTTCGACCATTTAAGGGATTCGGTGTCATTCGTGTCACCAATAATGATGCGAACTCTCTGTATCACGGCCTTCAGCTTGGCATCAATCGGCGATTCACTAATGGGTTTGGTTTAGGAGTAGCTTACACTTTATCGAAGTCTTGGGACGACGGGTCGGCACAGCGCGATGTCATTCCGAATGCCTTTGATGCCAGTGCCCTTTGGGGACCGTCGGGTTTTGACAGACGCCACGTGATGGTGATTAACGCCATCTATGAACTCCCCATCTTTCGGGATCGTGCCACTTTGATGGGCAAAGTTCTCGGGGGCTGGACCTTTTCTGCGGTCTCACAATTTCAGACCGGTACACCCTTTACGGTGGGCTCTGGCGATGATTTTGCTGGTGTAGGACCGGGAAGCGGCGGTCAGATCTGGGTCGTAAATGGTGATCCCAAGCTCTCTCGCAATGAGAGAAATTTCTCCAACAGCGCCTCGGATCCCTTCTTCTGGTTCCAGGCGAAAAATCCACTGACCGGCGGTTCGAACTTTACGCGGCCTGCTGCTGGAACATTCGTTACTGATAGAGTACGCAACTTGCTCTACCAGCCAGGCTTCCAGAATCATAATCTGGGACTTTTTAAGGATTTCACTCTCACAGAGAGGCAGAAGATTACGCTCCGGTTCGAGGCTTTCAACTGGCCCAACCATCCGAACTGGAACGGTGCCGATACCAATCCGACCAGCGCGACTTTCGGCAAGGTGACAGGCAAGAATAGCGAACGCAATCTACAGCTTGCTTTGCGTTACTCGTTCTAGTTGCAACTTCTAAAATCACTTAGTCCACCCGACTTGAATAAAGTCGGGTGGACTTTTTTTCTTGCTGCGGTAATTTTTTGTCGCCTACTGCCTCTACAATTTTACACCTTTTCGCACAATGATGGGCGAGCCTTGGGCGACAAATGCAGAACTGGCTTTGTCGTTCAAAGCCTCAACATATTTTTCGCCGTATAAAGCACCAACATTGCAATGCAGCGAACTTTCGCTCACCTGCCAGACGCGCCACGAAGGGTGCTCGACTTGATACTCCATACATCCTCCATCTTTTTGCGCCGCATACCCCCAGTAATGCTCTGTGATGAATTCTTCTTCCGAACCTGATGTAAGTGCTTGCGACGCCCCTTGCGTTTTGGCACGCAGATGATTCCATTCGCCTTGGTAATGCCAAGCGTATTCAACTACGCCGTCTTGCCGAATGGTTCCTGCTTCTAAATCAAGCGAATGGCGCATAGGCATAGAAGCATAATTTTCGTTATAGACGACACGGGCAACCGTCGCGATAGCCCAACGCGGCACGATTTCTTTGATGAAGACAACACCGCGCCGCCACTCTGTGCCGGATTTATGGCGCACATAAAAACGCAGATTCACTTCTTCAAAATTTTGATGGAAGGGAATCGGCAAGCCCAGCACTCTGGTTTTCAAAAACATGAAACCGACGACGCTGACAAAGGTCTTGCCATTCCAGGTATCCAATTCTGTGTGCGACGGAACCAGTGAGCGAAGAACTGCGGGCTCAATTTCATAGTTAAGCATTGCCAGGTGTTGCCACTCGGCGGTGAGGAAAATTTTTTCTTGTGCCATTTTGTTGAACTTAAAAAAGATGATGATCTTTTTTGGGTAGCGCTCCAAAAGTAATGCTATTCAGGTAAAGCGTTCGACTCCACTCGTGCAACCTGACTGCTTGTCGCACACATCAGGCTGTGCGGCGGACATGACTCCTTGATATGCCTCCCAACCATCCGTCGAAAAGGTCGCCAGAGCGCGATACACAGTTGGAATCCACCCCCATAACTTTTGTGCGCTGTGGCGACTTCTATCGCCAACATAGAAAGCATAGAGTGGATGTGTCTGTTACGCTTGATGTGCGATAATGCAGACGCAGCGCAATGTAAATTGTCTGTCATGTTGAGTGCCTCCTGTAAAGCGAGATGGACAACTCAATTACAGCGCAGACACTCAACATCAAGCAAGTGGCAGCATTACTTTTGGAGCACTACCGGAAAATGGAAACCATCGGTCGTCATTGGCGGATAATAGTTTTAGGCTTTCTTGGCTGGATGCTCTACAGCGTTTTGTTCGCTCTGCAAAACTACGTCAACGCCGCTTATTTCGGACGACCGATTTCGTTTTGGACAACGCTTTGGATTTGGCTTATTTGCGGTTACGCTTGGGCGTTGCTGACTCCGGCAGTGCTTTACTTGTCGGAAAAATTTCCTCTCAAACGCGGAAAAATTCTACGAAATCTGCCGATTCATTTTCTCGCCGCATCTGTTATGGCAGTTTTTCACCTGTCAATTTTTATTTTTGCGCGGCAGATGTTTTTAGATAAGCCGCAAAGATCTTCTGATTTTTTAGAAGATTTTCAAAAACTTTTCGTCATCCAGTTTCACGTTGATTTATTGACTTATTGGATTCTGGTCGGCATTTGGCATCTGCGCGAAATCAATCGCCGTTATCGCGAACGCGAACGTGAAACGGCGCGGCTCGCGCTTGAAACTTCGCAACTCGAAACCAGGCTTGCGCAGGCACAACTCGACGCTTTGAAAATGCAGATTCACCCGCATTTTCTTTTCAATACGCTCAATTCGATTTCCGTTTTGATGCGCGACGATGTGAAAACTGCCAATAAAATGCTCGTTCGCTTGAGCGAACTTTTGCGTGTTATGCTGAAAAGTGAAAGCGCACAGGAAGTTTCGCTCAGAGATGAATTGGAGTTTTTGCGTGGTTATCTGGAAATCGAACAAACGCGCTTTCAAGACCGTTTGACGGTTGATTTTGATGTCGAAAATGAAACTTTGGACGCGCAAATTCCGAATCTGATTTTACAGCCTTTGGTGGAAAACGCGATTCGACACGGCATCGCGCCGCGTGCCGATGCAGGAAAGATTTTAATCGAAAGTAGACGCGAAAACGGTTTTATCGAACTCAGTGTCAGCGACAACGGCGCAGGTTTGAATGACTCGGCAAAGACACACAACGGCATCGGACTCGCCAACACACGCGAAAGGCTAGAAAAACTTTATGGCGAAGAGCAGAAATTTGAAATCGTTTCGAGCAAACACGGCGGTTTGCAAGTCAAGATAAAAATTCCGTATCACAAAAATGAGCAATAAAATTCGAGTTTTGATTGTTGATGACGAACCTCTTGCAAGACGCGGAATCCGCCAGCTTTTGGAAAGCGAAACGGATGTCGAGATTGCGGGCGAAGCCTGCAACGGACGCGAAGCCGTTTCGTCAATCGAAACATATGCGCCCGACCTCGTTTTTCTTGATATTCAAATGCCGCTTCTCGATGGTTTCGCGCTGGTCGAAAAACTCGGCGCGGAAAATCTGCCCGAAATCGTTTTTGTAACGGCTTACGACGAACACGCGATTCGCGCCTTTGAAGCCGGAGCAATTGATTATGTTCTCAAACCGATTAATGCGGAACGCTTTCAAAAAACTCTGGAGCGGGTTCGCCGCCGCGTATTTTCGGGCGAAAACAAATCTCTCGAAAACAAACTCGCGGATTTATTGAACCATCTGAAACCTGCCGAAGAAAATTATTTGCAGCGAATTGCCGTCAAAGAAAATGAACGGATTCGGTTTCTGAACGTCGAAAAAATTGACTGGATTTCTTCACAAGGCAATTACATTGAAGTTCATACAGGGCGCGAAAAATTTCTTTTACGTGAAACCATGGATGGCATCGAAAGCAAATTGAATCCGAAAGAGTTTGTCCGCCTTCGGCGTTCAGTAATTGTCCGCATCGAACAAATCAAAGAACTCCAGCTGCTTTTCAATGGTGAATTTGAAGTCGTTTTGAAAAACAGCACACTTCTCACGTCAAGCCGCCGTTATCGAAAAAAAATGGACGCTTTGCTAAAAAATTAAACAGCTTTTCCTTTTTACCCGACCGCATTTCACACAAAAGTAACCGCAAATCACAAAACCGCTGTTCTTTTTTGATGGCGAGAATAAACTTGCGTCAGTTATTTCAAATAGGAGAACCATAAATAATGAAAAAAATCGCAATAGTTTTTTTACTTTCGATATACTTCGCAAATAGCGGAATTGCCCAAACAATAAAAATAGATTCAAATAACGAGACGGAATTAAGATTTGTTTTAACAACATTTATGGAGTGTTTGATAAAAAAAGATGCAGAAAGGTTTTATCGTCTTTTCAATGAAGACCCGGTTGTTTGGGTCGGTGTTTATAAGGAAAAAAGCCAACAAAGAAGAGTGCAAAAAAATAGCGATGTAAAAAAAGATTATAAAATTGGTGATTACAAAAGTTTCTATAAAAGTATTTTTGACAATAATGTCGAGGAAAAATTTTACAACATTGTTATTGAAGAAGATGGTTATGTTGCTTCCATAACATTCGATTATAGCTTTTGGGCAAATGGCAAAAAGGGAAATTGGGGTAAAGAATCATGGGGACTGATTAAAACAAACGGGCAATGGAAAATTACCAGCGTAATTTATTCAATTGAAAACGAGAGCGTGGACAAAGAACCATTACGAGAAACCCGGACTTCATTGATCAGTGCTAATGGTACAAAGAGCATATCTGAAAAGTTTGATGCCCACATAGCAAAGTATATAAAAGACGAAGATTTCCAGGGAACTATATTAATAGCCCAAAACGGAAAAATCATTCACAAAGCAGCTTACGGACTATTCGACCGGGAGAGAAAGCGAGAAAACACAATTGACACACAATTTCTGATTGGTTCGCTGACAAAGTCTTTTGTCGGAGTTACCGTTATGCAACTTGTAGAGGAAGGCTTACTGGATTTAACAGCACCTATAAAAACTTATATTCCAAATTTGAATGAGAAGTTGGCAAAAAATTTAAATCTACACTTGCTTCTCAAACAACAATCAGGGCTACCTTCAAGTCTGGACGTCCTAACCACTTTTGAAAAAAAAGATATTACTTCAGCAGAATTACTGCAAATTATTAACCAGGCAACATTGTCTTTCACACCAGGCACAAAATATGAATACTCAAATTTGAACTATACCTTGTGTGCTATGGCAATTGAGAATGTGACTGCAAAAAGTTATTCACAAATACTTCAAGAAAGAACTTTTAGCCCGTTAAATATGAATAATTCTGGAGTCGAACGCTTATCGAATGTTCCCAAAAACAAGGCTAAAGGATACCGAAAAAAATTACCCGGTATTGAAAACGAGGAACATATTGTCTCGTATGCATTAGGTAGTGGAGATATATACTCTACTGTTGAAGATTTATTTAAATGGGATCAAGCACTTTACAACAATAAGTTACTTTCAGCTAAAAGCAAAAAAATACTTTTTTCTGGAGAAAGTGAAGAGTTTGGAAATTATGGTTATGGCTTCCGAATCCAAGAATACCAAAGAAGTCTTGAAAGTAAAAACAGAGGTGTGTTGATACGTCACGGTGGCACTTTTGACGGATTTATGTCCAATCTTCATCGCTATATAGATGACGAATTAACAGTCATTATTTTAGGCAACATCCGCCCCTTTTCAATTCGAAAGCTAACTTTTGAGCTAAAGGAAATAGCTTTAGGCGTTGAGTTAGGTAAGCGGAACAACTCTAAATTGGAATAAAAACCAAGCAGTAAGGCAAAAGTAAAACCCAAGAAATATCGCGACTTTTGCAATTTTATATGCCTGAAAACGTTTACTCACCGGCTTAATTCGAATGAAAAGAAGCGCTCAAGCTATATCTAAAAAGCGCGAGCGAATCTCTGGCGGAGGCAACATACAGCTATCGTATTTGCCGAAGAATCTGTAGCGATGTTTTGCGAACAGGTCATAGCAAAAATCTCGAATCGGACGTGGAATCATATAAAAAGCTAAAAGAAGTTTCCACACTCCGCCCAGGTAACTTGCAATCTGTAGCGCCGCGTCTGAGCGAATGAAGACGCGCTCTGTGGCTGATGATTTATCAACATAGACTACCGAATCTATGTTTTTTAAGTTATGCCTTGCGATTACTTCCTCTGCGTATTTGCTTTGCAGTGGAGCGAATTTCATTGTGCCTTTTTTATCGAGCGCCAGCACCCGTTGAACGCTCTTGTTGCAAAAACCGCATACGCCATCGTAAAGCAAAATCGGATCTCTAGAATCGTCGCTCATTCTTATTCATCCTTGTTCGTCCGCTTCCCGTAATCTCTAGTCTATACAATAACAGAGAGCTGTTCTTTGCTGCCCCTTCTTCAACTGATAATGACTTGAAACTGGCTCTGATAGCCAGTTTCAAGACTCTTGCAAGGGATTAAGAATTACGGGTCACGGACGAATCTGAGTTTTTCAATCTCTTTTTCGTACGCCGCATTGTTTTGGGCAATTTTACTCACCGTATCGTTTTCGGTGCTTCTGAGTATGCCGCGCGCGCGCATATCTTCCAGGAGTTTAATACTGCGCTCATTGAAAGACATTGCCAATTGATAATACTCAATTCTTTTGGCAACCGGTATGTTTTTCTGCGCTGCGATAAACCCGTAAACGTCACCGCAAAAACTGTATGTGGATGTCATATCGCGCAGGGAATTTGCATGATCTGGATTAGCCGCTAACAGGCCTTCGATAATTTCTACATTCTTGCGATAAAGTTCAAGTCCTTCTACATTACCTGCTTGGGCGAGGGTGTAGCCATAATTCCCATAGCTGACCGCCGCATCTCTACGCGCCTGCATATTCGTAGGGTCTGACTTCAACAACTCTTCTCGCATGGTCATGCCGATGCGATAATTTTCCGTTGCGCCTTTCAGGTCGTCGTGATACCAGAGATAGTCTCCCAGACTATTATAGGCTAAGGCGAGTTCGCGTCGCGCTTTGGAATTTTGAGGTGCCTCCTTCAATAAGCTTTCAAATATCTCCAACGATTTGCGAGCGAGGTCAGCTGCGCCTGAACGATCATTGGACTTAAATATCGAAGAAGCCATCTGTTGGTACACAACTCCGATACTACGGCGATATTTTGCATTCGTTGGCTCTTGCGTCAACAGCGCTTCGCGTATGGAAAAGGCTTTACGATAATTTTCGAGGCTGGCATGTACATCGCCTGCTTCACCGAGAACATCGCCAATATTGGCGTAGCTCGTAGACAGATCAAATCGTATAAGATTATTGTCTGGTTCGCGCTCTGCCAGGGGTTTGCGAATTTCCAATGCCTTTTGATAATTCTCTGTTGTGCCGTTCAAATCGTGGTTCAGCACAAGCATATCACCGACTCTGTCATAATTGTTCGCCAATTCAATTTCCCTATCGAGAGTCTTTGCCTGTTGACTCGGCAAAGCTTCTCGAATTTTCAAAGCCTTGCGATAACTCTCCAACGCCCCGCTCATATCTCCAAGATTTGCGACCTTCGGGTTGCCTTGAATATCGCCGACTTTGGCATAAGCGGTCGCCAATTCTCTACGTAAATCAACATCGTCGCTTGATTCCTGCGCCAAACTGTCGAGATACTTCAACGCTTTGTTGACCAACAACTGGCGCGCAGGGGTTGAGCCTGGGAGATTCTCTATCTCGTCATGAATCTCGAACATAAAAGAATTCGCAAGCTGACGCACATCGTTGAAGCGCTGCTCTGCTTTCGCTCTTTGCAAACCGGCAATGCGAGCCTGCCACAACGTAGTGACGCCCCCCGCAATCAATGTCAAAACAACTAATAGAGCAGCAGCAACCGCGATTTTGTTTCGGTTAATAAACTTCGTTGCTCTATAGGAGAGCGTAGCCTTGCGAGCGATGCAAGGCAACCCATCCAGATGTCTGCGTAGGTCTTCGGAAAACTGTTCGACCGAGGCATAACGCCGCGCCGCCTCTTTGCGCATTGCCATCAAAACAATGTTGTCTAAATCACCTTGTAAACGGCGACGCAATTTTTCCGGCTGACCCTCGCGCGTTTCGCTGACGCTTTCTGGCGAAACTAATTCCAGCGTTTCAGCGCCGATGTATGAAGAGGTCGCGGTACGTTTGACGGCGGTGCTAGGTCGTTCGGGTTCTTGTTCGCAAACGATCCAGGCGATGTCACTCAGAACACGGCTCTTGATAATGTAGGGGCGATGCCCGGTCAGCAATTCGTATAGCAGAACACCTAAGCTGTACACATCGCTTGATGTCGTGAGCCCTTCGCCGCGCACTTGTTCGGGGCTGGCATATTCGGGAGTCATCGGACCCATCGCGCCTACCGTAAGCTCGAGCGTTTGATTCGTGAGTTCGGGATTGAGCAACTTGGCGATGCCGAAATCCAACAAGTGCGGCGTGCCATCGGCAGATACAAGAATGTTGCCGGGCTTGAGGTCTCTGTGAATAATAAGATTT
>JANMSG010000907.1:0-2728 GCA_031389065.1 Acidobacteriota bacterium
TCACGGGCTAGAGAGATTTGGTCATTGAGTACCCAGGGTTGCGCTACGCTCCACCCTGGGCTTTATGCTATCGCCCGCTTCGCGGGCTAAGGTTGTACGATTATTTCTTCAAAGAAGATAAGCGGCAATCCACTCGAAAGGAAACAACTATGTCACAACTTATAGCGCAAGAGATTCCACCCGCAGCCCAATTGATGGAGATGATTTTCAGCCCTGTTCCTGCGCAGGCGCTATCGGTCGCCGCCAAACTCGGCGTCGCAGATTTGCTCAAAGATCAGGCGAAGAGCGCAGACGAACTGGCGCAAGCACTCGGCGTAATGGCACGCCCGCTCTATCGCCTGTTGCGGGCGCTGGCGAGCGTAGGCATTTTTGCCGAAGACGCCTCGGGACGATTTTCTATGACACCACTGGCGGAGCCTTTGCGTAGCGATGCATTGGACAGTGTGCGCAGCTTTGCGATTTACTTTGGCGCGGATTGGCACCGACGCGTCTATGGTGAACTTGGCTACAGTGTGCAGACCGGACAGGCCGCATTCGAGAAAATCTACGGCAAACCTTTCTTTGACTATCTGGCCGAAAACCCCGTGCCCGCACAGGACTTCAATAATGCGATGACAAGCCATAGCGCCTCAGACAGCGCGGCCGTCGTCAATGCCTATGACTTCACAGGCATCAACAAACTGGTGGACATCGGTGGCGGACACGGCGCACTTCTCACGGCGATTCTGGCAAACAACCTGCAGATGAATGGCGTGCTCTTTGATGCACCCTACGTCGTAGCCGGAGCGGGTGACATTATCGCAGCACACGACGTCAGCGGGCGCTGCGAAACAGTCGGCGGCGATTTCTTCACGTCGGTTCCGGCAGGCGGCGACGCGTACATCATGAGGCACATCATCCACGACTGGGATGACGAACGTGCATTGACGATCCTCAAAAATTGTCATCAGGCCATGACGGAAAACGGGCGACTGCTGGTCGTCGAAATCGTCATTCCTGAAGGCAACGCGCCTTCGCTCGGCAAGTTCCTCGACCTTGCCATGTTGGTATTGGTGAACAGTTTTGAACGCACCGCAGCCGAGTACAGCGCGTTGTTGGCGCAAGCCGGATTCAAAATAACCCGCATCGTACCGACGGCCTCACCGAGTAGCGTGATAGAAGCGGTGCGCTTGAAATAACGAGCGCACCAAGAGATTGCGTTGCTGTCGAATTCGCATCTTGTCGTAACCCTGCAAGCTTGGCAGGTTGCGCAACTTTTTTAAGGAGTCACCTATGAATCAAAAACTAAGACTGGCTGGTAAAGTCGCCATCATTACAGGAGCAACGGGCGGCATCGGCGAAGCCACGGCAAAGTTGTTCCTGCAAGAAGGTGCCAGCGTCATGCTGGTAGCCCGGTCGGCAGACAAACTTAAAGCCACCCGCGACAGACTGTCCGTTGATACAGCACTGGCACACTTTGTAGCGGACGCAGCAGATGAAGAAGCGACGGCAGCGGCAGTTGCCGCGACGGTCGAGCTATTTGGCGGCGTGGACGTACTGCTTGCCAATGCCGGCACGGAAGGGCTGACGAATCCGATTGAGGCGCAAAGCATGACGGACTTTGAACAGGTGCTTCGCACCAACGTGTTGGGTGTGTGGCTGGCAATGAAATACTGTGTCGAGCCCATGAAAAAACGGGGCGGCGGCTCGATGCTCGCAGTGTCTTCAATGGCAGGGGTGATTGGATTCCCCGCCATGGCTCCTTACATCGCCAGTAAACATGCGGTCAACGGTCTGGTCAAAACAGCAGCACTGGAATTGGGCGCGGCAAAAATCCGTGTCAATGCCATTGCGCCGGGACCGATTGATAACCGTATGACAGAGTCGCTTGAATCGCAACTTGCACCGGAAAATCCCGCCGCACTCCATGATTTTCTCGTGGCGCAGATTCCCTTGAAACGCTACGGCACGAACGAAGAGGTCGCCCACCTCGCGCTGTTTCTGGCAAGCGATGAGGCCTCGTACTGCACCGGCGGAATTCATATGATTGACGGCGGCTATACGGCTGCATAAAGGAGAAAACAATATGGCAAAACCTGTGAAATTTGCGCACGTTGTCTATCAGACAAGGCGCTTCGATGAAATGATTGATTGGTATCAAAAAGTTTTTGAGGCCACAGTAGTCTATCAAAATCCGGCGCTCGCCTTTCTCACCTATGATGACGAGCATCATCGTTTCGCGTTTGCCAATATGTCAGCCTTCAAGCCCGACACTGTTGACATTGGAGAGAGAGTTGACACAGGTGTCAATCACGTGGCTTACACTTACGCAAGCCTTGGAGACCTCCTCGATACCTATGCGCGCCTGAAACAAGATGGCATCAAGCCCTATTGGCCTATCCATCACGGCGTGACGCTTTCGTTTTATTACCAGGACCCGGATGGCAATCGCATGGAGTTTCAAGTGGACTGCCTCAGCGTCGAGCAAGCCAACGCCTTCATGCTCAGCGATGCCTTTGCCGCCAATCCTATCGGCGTGGAGATTGACCCGGAGGCATTGCTGGCGCAGTACCGCAGCGGTATTGCGTTGGAGCAACTTCTCGTTCAACCCGAAGGGCCAATGATGCAAATCCCACGTGAACATGGGATGTCCTGATTCTTCGTAGGAAATCGTGGCGCACTGGCCGTCGCGCCACCAGAATGGATGTGCCAAAAGAGTTGGATCAATATGAAGAAACAGATAACGGCT
>JANMSG010000920.1:0-3775 GCA_031389065.1 Acidobacteriota bacterium
CATTCCTCTTACACTGTTACGGCTTTGCTTGCCGGGAAAATGCTCACGACAATAGGCGCGAACGAGTTTGCATTATTGGAAGGTCAAATCGCGCTCACCAACGTCGGCGAAAATCATGCGGCTGTGGCTCGTGATTTTGAATTTCTCTCTGTGAACCTTAATCCGATTCTCGTTGACGAACTGGTTACGGAAATCGGTCTGACGCGAACTTCTGCCGAAATTGTCTTTCGCGCAAGCTCGGTCCATGACGAAACCATTACCGCAACCACTCGCTTGATTGTCAGTGAAATCGCGCAAGAAAAAATGGGTCACACACAGATGCTCGATTCATTAGTCCGTCAGTTGGTAATTCATCTTCTGCGCCTACATTTGACGGTTCGCAAATCTGCGAAGATTGAACTATCGCGCGCGGGATTTGTTGACAGGCGTTTGCGGCGCGCCATCGAATTTATGCACGATAACTATGCGCGTGAACTTGTGCTTGAAGAGATCGCTGCCGCAGCCTATTTGTCAGAGTTTCACTTCGCAAGATTGTTCAAACAAATCACCGGTGTAACACCACACGTCTATCTGGCAAATTTAAGAATCGAACGAGCGCGCAAATTATTGGCTGAAACTCAAATCCCAATAATCGAAATCGCCGCAATGGTCGGTTATCAAAGCCACAGCCACTTCACAAAAATCTTCAAATCCGTAACCGGACTTACCCCCAGCGAATATCGCTCAGTAGGCAGTAGGCGGTAGGCAGTTTTTCGAGCTTCTTGATTTTTTGCATCTTCTGTCATACACAATTCACGCTAAAAACAAATATAACTGCCTACCGCCTACTGCCTGCTGCCTACTATCGGTTGAAAAGCAACTCACCGCTAATATTGAGCAACAAAGCGCAACACTTCCCTACGTTAATCTGCTTTACTGTAGGAAGCGTTTTCAGGCGCGAACCGAAACGTATTTCAGAAAGGATAAGTCATGTCTAAAAAAGTAATAGAGATTCAAGAACCGAAAGGCAAACTCGGCGTCTTACTCGTAGGTCTTGGTGCCGTCAGTACAACTTTTGTCGCAGGTGTCGAAGCCATCAAAAAAGGTTTAGCCGAACCCATCGGGTCGCTTACACAAATGGGCACAATTCGTCTCGGCAAACGCACGGACAATCGCGTGCCGCTCATCAAAGATTTTGTGCCGCTCGCCACGCTCAACGATATGGTGTTTGGCGCCTGGGATATTTTCGCAGAAGATGCTTATGAAGCAGCGCTGCACGCGGGCGTTCTCGAACGCGATTTAATCGCCCAAATCAAACCGGAGCTTCAAGCTCTCAAGCCTATGAAGGCGGTCTTCGATCAGCATTATGTGAAGCGTCTGAACGGCACACACATCAAAGAAGGCGAAAACAAAATGGAGCTTGCCCAACAGTTGATGAAAGATATGGAAGACTTCAAGCAAGCCAATGGCTGTGACCGTTTGGTCATCGTCTGGTGCGCTTCAACGGAAATTTTTCTGACAACTACACCCGAACACGACACCCTCGAATCATTCGAGCAAGCTCTGCGCGACAACAGCCCGGCAATTGCGCCTTCGATGATTTACGCTTACGCTGCGCTCAAAAGCAGAGTCGCTTTCGCAAACGGCGCGCCCAATCTGACGCTCGATGTTCCGGCTTTGAGAAAGCTCGCAGTTGATAACGGCGTTCCTGTATGCGGCAAAGATTTCAAGACCGGGCAAACCTGGATGAAGACCATCATCGCGCCGGGTTTGAAGGCTCGTATGCTAGGTTTGCACGGCTGGTTTTCAACAAACATTTTAGGCAACCGCGACGGCGAAGTATTGGACGATCCCGAATCATTCAAGACCAAAGAAGAGTCAAAGCTTTCCGTGCTTGAATACATTTTGCAGCCCGAGGTTTACCCTACACTGTACAAAGATTTCAGCCACATCGTGCGCATCAACTACTATCCGCCGCGCGGCGACAATAAAGAAGGCTGGGACAACATAGATATATTCGGTTGGCTTGGCTACCCCATGCAGATCAAGGTTGACTTCCTCTGCCGCGATTCGATTTTAGCCGCGCCGATTGTTTTAGATTTAGCGTTGTTCTTAGACCTCGCGCAACGTTCAGGAATGCGCGGCATTCAAGAGTGGTTGTCGTTTTACTTCAAGAGTCCTATGACCGCACCCGACCTTTATCCTGAACACGATCTGTTCATTCAATTGATAAAGTTGAAGAACACGCTTCGCCATTTGAAAGGCGAAAGTTTAATCACACACTTAGGTCTTGAGTATTACGACTAATATTTGCTGGAAACGCAAAAATGAAAAGTCGCAGGGCGAACCCCGCAGTGGCTTTTCATTTTTGCTCTCTATCATCCTACGTACCCGCACTCCCCCGTTCTCGGAGAGTTCAGCACAGGAAGAAAGGGGTTTTCGTCATAGTGTTCATGCTTTCGCTTACATTTTTTGCAAACCCACGCGTTTCGGTCATAGGTGCAATATGAGCAGACTTCTTTTGCGGGCGCACTGCAATAATAACAAGGTCTCGCTGGTTCATCGTTCCTTGCCAAAATGCGAATCGCGTCGCGTTTGGAAAGATAACTCTCCTGCTCTTTGAATACTTTCACCCTTAATTCCGTAGTTGTTCCAAAATCATATTCGTAATCAATCTTTGCGCCCTTCGAAAAAACCTTGCCGACTTTGACATCCATCGTTTCTGTTTTGTCCAAGCCCATGCCGAAGTCATCTTCAAATTTATCATAGCGCTTTCCGTTGATTGTGAAGGCGCTCAAGTGCCCACAGCATTCCAACCAGATGTCTCTGAGAAATTCATCCAAATCTTCAAGCAAGACCTCAGTAGATATTTCAAGGTGCAGCCAATACTCGGGCAAATATCTTCCTTCAACCGCAATATGCAACGCCTTTGTCGGTTGTACTTTTTTATTCGCAGGAACATTCGTCTTTAAACACGACTGAAGGTGTCTACCGATAGCTATTTTGCTAAAAATGTCACCGCAGAGATTACATTTGCCCACAGATTGCGATTGCTTCTCTTTGTCCATTTGAAAGTGCTCCAACAATGATTTGCGTTTTGATTGCATCAAGCAACGCTTTCTTATCGCCTGTCGGAATACTAACCACACCACTCACATTATTCAATCCGCAAGCTGAAGAAGCGATAACAGGTATGCCGCACGCTACAGCTCGAAGTAAAATTCTTGGTTGATTTTCTACGAATGCAGGAAGGACGACTAGACCAACTTCATTAAATAAATTCGCTTGCGGCTTATTTATTGTTACGCCCTGCCAAAAATTTTCACCTTCTAACTCTTTTCCCGATACCAGTAATTCAAAGCCTAATTCTTGTGCAACCTCACGCAGTTCATAAATTCCCTTTCTTCCGAGAGTCGAAGCAGGGAATAATATTTTGCTGCCTTGCTGGTATGCAGTTTTCATTTCCGGAATATGCCAATCAAGCAAAACGGCTTTCTCTGAAAATAGACTCGCGATCTCGGAATGGGGCGTGATAATTCTTCTCGCGTTTTGCAAGGCGTCGCTCTCGGCTTTGACCAGTGACTCCTCGGCTCTGAAATCACCGAGCGTTGCGCTTTGCGGATGAAGCTTACACGCGTAGTCTAAACTTTCCTGCAAAGCAGATACAGGCAAGCGTGTCATCAACACATCGAAGGTTCTGCCGCCCAGATGCCCATCTCTCCACAAAAATGGCAGCAGGTTTTGAGAGACGCAAACGTGCGTCACTGCAAAAAGCAAATGTGAAGCGAAACTTTTT
>JANMSG010000930.1:0-16468 GCA_031389065.1 Acidobacteriota bacterium
AGGCTATCTTTTTTGCAAGCCCTGTGCGATCTTCTTGGGCGAAGGATTCTATCGAAAGGGGAAATAGCCATAGCAAAAGCAGGAAAGTTGCAACGAAACGCCAACGAGTCATAGGTTCTCCTTTACAGTTTGTTGTAGTCACCCCATTTGCAAACTGAATGCGAAGATTTTATCGCGGCAACATTTTGAACGCAACTGAATGAAATACATTCCCAACATTGATTTTGAAAGAGGTGGCTTGTAAAGTAATCGCGCAGTTGAACTTCAAGTTAAGGAGCACAAAATGATTCGCGCACAAAACTTTATTTTCACATTGATTTTACTGGCTTTTTTCGCAGTTGCGATTGAAGCCAAAAGCGAAACCGGCTTTTTGAATCGCACGATGAAAGTCGGCGCGACGACCTACGCTTACCAAGTTTATGTTCCTGCCGATTGGAACGCGAAACAGAAATGGCCGGTTGTTTTGTTTCTGCATGGCGCTGGCGAGCGCGGCAGCGACGGGGTGATTCAAACGGAAGTTGGCATCGGCGGCGGCGTTCGTCGCCACGCAGACCGCGCCAAATGTGTCATCGTTTTTCCGCAATGCTTAACCAGTCGCTGGTGGTCTGAACCTGAAATGCAGGCGCAAGCGTTGAAAGCTCTCGAATTGTCTGTCAAAGAATTCAAGGGCGACAACGAGCGTTTGTACTTAACAGGAATTTCGATGGGCGGCTACGGCACCTGGGCGATTGCTTCTGCAAATCCCGGCAAGTTCGCTGCTTTTGCGCCGGTCTGCGGCGGCGTTCGCCTTCCGCAAAGACTTGTAGAGCAACTCAAATTGCCAGCCACGCAAGGCGAAGATCCTTATACACCTGTGGCGCAGAAAATAGGCAAAACGCCTACTTGGATTTTCCACGGCGGCACAGACACGGTTGTGCCTACATCTGAATCGCGCAAAATGAATGAAGCGTTGAAAGCCGCTGGCGGCAACGTCAAATACACAGAGTATGAAGGCGTAGGTCACAATTCGTGGGACAAGGCATATAACGAACCGGATTTCTTTTCGTGGCTGTTGTCGCAACGATTGGAGACAAAAGCAAAGGCGAATCCGTAAACTGTAATTTTGGATTTTGGATTTTAGATTTTGGATTGCAGCGCGCTGAGACAGCAGGCAGTAAATGATCAAAAGTCTTTGCTCAGCGATCTCAATTTTCAGAAAAATCATCTACCTGTGCCGTAATCTAAAATCCAAAATCTAAAATCCAAAATTGAAATGGGCTTCTATTCAAAATACCTCTTCCCGCGAATACTTGATTGGGCTTTAGGTAATCCAGAGCTTGGCAAGTACCGTCGTCGCGCTTTGGAAGCAGCTCGCGGCAAGGTCCTCGAAGTTGGTTTCGGCACGGGTCTCAACTTGCCTTATTATCCCGAAGCCGTAAATGAAATCACGGCGATTGACCCGGAAAGTATGCTCTCTGACAGGGTCGCAGGGCGTATCCAGAAATCAAGTATATCGGTCAACTTTGTGCAACTCGACGCGAGCGGCAACCTGCCTTTTGAAGACGCTACGTTTGATTCGATCATCACCACCTGGACCTTGTGTTCGATTGAAAATGTAGAGCCAGCGCTTGCCCAGATGCGCCGCTTGTTGAAACCCGATGGTTGCTATATCTTTTTCGAGCATGGTCGCAGCGACGATGCGAAAACCGCGAAGTGGCAAGACCGCTTCAACCCTGTCGAAAAAGTGATCGGCGCAGGCTGCAACATCAATCGCCCGATTGATCGCCTGGTAAAAGCGGCGGGCTTTGAAATCGAAACTCTTGAGCGTTTCGTGATGCCGAAAACTCCGCGTATTTTGGGCGAAATGTACAGAGGCACGGCACGCCGCATTTGAGTCGCACCAATAATCCCAAAATTCATTCCAAGGTTTAGCTGCGGTCTTTAACCACCCTTTTGATTTTGCAATTCATTTTTTACGTGGCAATATTCTTATTCATCTTCAATGAAGGTTTTTTATATCAACCTAATGGAATAGGAGCATTGTGAAACAAATTGAAGATGATGCGGTATCAGTGTGAGATGGAGAATTTTAGATGCAAGCGCAAACGGAAATTTCCAGAGACTTGATGTGGAATGAGTTGAATATTGATTTGAAGAAATTCATTGCGCGTCGTGTTGCGAACGGTTCGGATGTCGAAGACCTGCTGCAAGAGACCTTATTCAAAATCCATCGGTCAGTTGATCGCCTTGCCGTGGGCAGCAACATTTATGCCTGGGTCTATAAAGTTACGCGCAACACGATAGTTGATTACTACCGTAAGCAACAGCTAAACGTCAGCTTGGATACTTCGACGGACATTCCTGAGGACTTCGCGCAAGAAATTTTATCGAGAGATGCGCTGGGCGAAATTGCCGCTTGCCTGCGCCCTATGATGGAGTACTTGCCGGAAAAGTATCGCGAAGCGCTGGTGCTGACAGACCTGGAAGGAATGACGCAGGCTGAATTGGCACAACGGCTTGGCTTGTCTTTATCAGGAGCGAAATCGAGGGTGCAACGCGCCAGAGAGCAACTGAAAGCGTTGCTGATGGAATGTTGTTATTTCAAGTTCGACTGTCTGGGCAGAGTCGTGGATTACGAGTGCAAAAAAACCTATCAATGCTGAAGCCTGCACTTGAAAAAAATCCCAGCCATCTTTTTGCGTCTTTTTCCAGAAACATCCGTTTGTCAATGTAGAAGCCGGAATATTGACGCTTCTACATAAAAAATAAGGAAGGTTTATATGAAGATTTTTTGTCTCACAGCGATTCTTGGTTTATTGACGATTCCAGTGTTTGCTCAAGACCCTTTGAAGGTCGCGCCGCAAGCCTACCAATTGCACTTTGAAAACGATTGGGTGAAAGTCGTTCGCGTTCTCTATGCGCCGCACGAAAAAATTGCCGTGCATGACCACACACCAACCGCAACTGCATATGTTTACCTTAATGATAGCGGTCCGGTCATCTTCAAACATAAAGACACGACCTATGGTCCTGTGACAAGGCAGCCAACCAAGGCTGGAGGTTTTCGCCTCTATCGCGGCATTCAAGAGGTTCACGAAGTCGAAAACACCTCCGATTTGCCTAGCGAATTTTTACGAGTGGAATTCAAGACAGAAGTGAAGAACGAGAATAGTTTGCGCGGCAAATTTTTTCGCGAAGAGTATCCGGCGGGAAAGAATTTTCAAAAAGTTCAGTTTGAAAACGACCAGATTCGCATCACCCGATTGGTTTGCGCCGCAGGGAAAACGATAGATGTTTCTGCAAATGCAAGCGAACCGACATTGCTGGTAGCTTTGTCAACGGCAACTTTCAAAGCCAGTCGAAGCAATGGTAAGAATGGGAAATTGACGCTCGGCTTAGGGCAGACAGAATGGCTTGCCATCAATCAACAAGAGCAACTTGAAAACCTCGACAAAACGCCTGTAGAACTGCTGCGCTTCGATTTTAAGACCAAGCCACTTTCCAAAGAGGAACTCGAAAAGAAGAAGAAACACGAGCATCCAAAAAACTAAATGCAAAACCAGACCTCTGGCAAAAGCTTGTTCAAATGCAGTTGGCTTCATTTGCAAAAGATGAAACGCGGCTTGCAGCCGAAATGACTATTGCAACTTTTGCCAGAGGTCTAGTAAGTTTCAATGACCAGCAATTGAAACCAAACGTTATAGATTGAAATATGATGAATCGAAAAACCAGATGCACAAATTTTTGTTCTTCAAACAAATTGTCGTTCCTTCTCAGTTTTATTTTAATTTTCTCGCTCTGCTTTGAAGCCACAGCTTTTCAACAAACCTCGAAATTCAAACTTGAAGGACAGGTCAAAGACCAGACAGGCGCGGCTGTCTCAGGCGCGACGGTTATCTTCACCGTCGGGGCTGACAAATTGACGGCTTACGCGGATGAAGAAGGGCGCTTTGATTTTCAAGACCTCGAATCGAGCAATGGTTTGCTTACCATAAGCGTTGAAGGTTTCACGGCTTTTGAGCGCAAAGTAAATCTTCAAACCACTGCAAGCTTGGACATTATTCTTGCGCCTGCCTCTGTCGCCGAACAATTGACCGTCACAGCCGAACGCACGCTCACGCGGGTGAGCGATACTGCGGCAAGCGTCGCTGTTTTATCGAACGAAGATTTATCGAGCACGGCCGCTTTGACGCTTGATGATGCGCTTCGCCAGGTGCCTGGCTTTTCTCTGTTTCGTCGCTCAGGGAGCCGAACGGCGAACCCTACTTCGCAAGGCGTATCTCTGAGAGGGGTTGGCGCAAGCGGCGCGAGTCGCGCGGCGGTGCTCAGTGACGGAGTGCCGATCAACGATCCGTTCGGCGGTTGGGTCTATTGGGGGAGAACGCCGCGCCAGTCCGTCAATCGCGTTGAAGTGGTGCGCGGCGGCGCGTCGAATCTTTACGGCACAGACGCGCTGGGCGGCGTGATTAATTTTATTCCGCGAGAAACTCGTGACGCTGCCGTGTCGTTTGAAACTTCATATGGCAACCAGCAATCGCCGCATGCGTCAATGTTTGCAGGCGGTCGCATAGGGCAAATCGGTGCGCAAATTTCAGCCGAAGTTTTTCATACGGACGGCTACATTATCGTTGATGAAAACCAGCGCGGGCGTGTAGATACGAAAGCGGGTGTGGAGTATTCAACGCTTGATTTGATGCTGGAAAGATTTTTTGAAGACACCGGGCGCATCTTCATTCGCGGCTCGGTGTTTGGCGAATCCCGCAAAAACGGCACGCCGCTGCAAACCAATCAAACCTACATTCGTCAATTATCGACAGGCGCAAATTTCAAATCTCAAACCATAGGCGATTTTTCGCTTCGTTCTTACATAGGCTCACAAGTCTTTGACCAGGGCTTTTCAGCCGTCGCCGCAGGTCGCAACAGCGAGTCTTTAACCAGGAGCCAGCGAACCCCTGCGCAACAATTCGGCATCGCTTCGCAATGGTCTCGCGCTGCAGGTTCACGTCAAACCTTGGTGGCTGGCTTTGACTTCCGCGAAGTGCGCGGCGCAAGCGATGAAATTGTCTTCAGCGGCGGACGCGCCACCTCAGCCATAGGGGCTGGCGGACGCGAACGCGCCTTTGGCATTTTCGCGCAAGACATCATTCGCATCACGCAGAAATTTTTTGCAACCCTTGGCGGGCGCGTTGATCGTTGGCGTAACTACGACGCGCTTTCCGCTACAAAATCTTTTTCAACAAACGCGACAACCACTACGGTTTTTCCGGCAAGAACGGAAACGGCTTTCAGCCCGCGATTGTCTCTACTCTACAAGTTGAATGAAAATCTGACGCTTATAGCGTCCGGGTATCGCGCCTTTCGCGCCCCTACGCTCAACGAATTGTACCGCTCGTTTCGCGTAGGCAATGTCGTAACGCAAGCCAACGACAAACTACTCGCCGAAAGACTGACGGGTGCAGAAGCAGGCGCCAGTGTCAACGCTTTGAAACAAAAGCTCTATCTGCGCGGCACATTTTTCTGGAGCGAATTGACCAGACCTGTTGCCAACGTGACGTTGAGTGTCACGCCTGATTTGATTACCCGCCAAAGGCGGAATTTGGGGCGCACACGTTCACGCGGCGTTGAACTTGAAAGCGAAGCGCGTATTACCAACACATTTTCTTTAACCGGCGGCTATCTGTTTGCCAACGCTACGGTGTTGAAATTTCCGGCGAACACTGCGCTAGAAGGCTTACTCATTCCGCAAGTCGCTCGTCATCAATTCACTTTTCAAGCGCGTTACGCCAACCCATCAATTTTAACCTTTGCCGTGCAAGGTCGGGCAATCGGTGCGCAATTTGATGACGACCAGAATCAATTGAAATTGGCTAAATATTTTGTGCTTGACGCTTTTGCCTCACGTCGTTTAACCAACCATTTCGATATATTTGTAGCGGTTGAAAATCTGTTTAATCAGCGTTACGACATTGGTCGCACAAACGTAACGACGATCGGTCCGCCTTTGCTTGCTCGCGTAGGCTTCAAGTTGAATTTTGGAGCAAAGTAAAGCAAGGCAAAAGCCAATAAGCAAAAGTTGCGCTATAGACGCACTGTTATTATTTTGGTAAAACTGTGAATTATATAGACTTGCCTTATGAAATAAGGATTTTGTGAGGCCAGTTGAAAGCTTCTATCAATCTCCCTTTGCAAAACTCGCCTGACCGCTCGTCAAAAGATTTCAACAGCTTAGAGGAAAAGTGGAAAACTCTGTGGAAAACCGTATAAATGGAATGTAAATACTGAGTTGTGGAATTTTATTTTGTTGACATAAAAGCCGTTTAAAGAGTATAAAGGTGATGCGCTGGATCCCTTGACACCTAGGATTATCGTAGCCCCCACGACTTTGATATTCCTTAAAATTCCGCGCATCACCTAGAACTTCCCGTGCTGCGGCCCCACCCGTGGCACGGAGTTTACCCCTTACAAATCAGACATTATCAGATTAATCAGTCGTTTGCAAGAGAAAACTTAAAGTAAAACATTAGCTACTTATCAGAAATTTTATGCCCAACCCCTTTTGGGTGAATGTAAGGTAGCCCTCTTGTAAGGAGAGGTCTAAGTGCCATATACGTTAAAGAAGCGTGCTGCCGAATTGGAGCTTCGTGTCAAGGAAAGAGCCGAAACGGTAAAAAAGGTATTGAAAGAGTATAGGGAGACAGTTCGAGCCATTGCGCCGGTTGCAAAAGGCACGCCCAAATCGCGTGCTCGCGCCCGTTTGGCTAAAAAGCAGTCAGATTTAGAGCGCGCCAACGCAGAGTATATGCAGCTACAGAAAGAGTTAGATAGTATTCGCTCACGAATTCAGGCGAGAAAGTGAAACTTTTCAAGTTTGGGTGAAAGAGTGAAAAACGCTCTCCTTTCAATCAGTGAAGATACAGGCGAAGACCGATTCTGCGCTGTTCGGCAATCGTTTTCACTCATTTTGCTGGCCGTAAAAAATTACTGGAGCTTTTTCAACTCCCAGTAATTGACTATTCCTATTTACACTGGCGGAAAGATACGAATCGCGCTTCGGCGGCTCTGCTCCAACGACTGATTAGGCTCTTCCTCGCAGAAACTTGTACAACCTCTGAAGGATGTTCTTCGTCTCTTATGGTCTGTTCTCCACACTCTCCCACATTACAAGATATTCAATCTGCTCTTGACTATCGAATGACAAAACCAAAGATAGAGAGGGTATAGACACATGCCCGTTGTCATGATATTCATAAGCCAGATCGTTTTCATCCCAGTAACTTATGATTGTTTCCTTTGTCCAAGTACCGATTAACTGACCACAGAGAACAACATCTTCTCTGCCGTGCATTCGTATTTCAACTAATTGGCTATTTGCCAGTGGGCCAACGCTATTGTGTTCGTCGAAACTAAAAATGATGCCTCGGTAAAGTAGAGAGTCATTCAGATTGCCGCCCATCCAGTCTTCGTACAACTGTTCTTCAGGAAAATGAGCCATTACCTCAGAGGGTTTCATTCCAAAACGCACAGGGCCAACAGCGATATTTGGGATAACGTCCATATCAATTTCACTGCCTTTCCTTACGATTAGGCGATAATCTGTAAATCAGCCAACAATTCTCGTCTAATTTCTGCTGCCTGCTTTGCCGACAAGGGTGAAGTTCGGTTCTATGTCAACAGGGACGCTCCCCAGTTTATCGAGCCCCTTCTGCATAGCTGGTCTGATGACTGCATATTTATCAAGCAATGCCTTGGCTTTGTCGTAAGAGCCTTCTGCTTGAAGCGTGAGAATTTCGTTCGTTAATTTGCGAACGGCGTCTTTTATTTTGTCGAAATCAATGCTGAAAATGCCTTTGGCTTCGTCAATTTTGATTCCACCTTCGTCAAGGAGATAATTGAACTGCAAAGCTTGACCTTTGCCGTGCGCTTCCGTAATACCGAAACGCACAGAGCGGAAAGAGCTTGCCAGATACGTGCTGTACATAGCGCGTTCCATCTGTTTATCAACCGCGCCTTTGTCAATCAAATATTGCAAAGCCCAAAGCCCCGTGATGTCGGCTTTCGCTTCTTCAATTGCTGAATAGGTGTCTTTGAGTTCTTTGCGAACCGTCGTATCTTTGCCGTTGACCTTGATGTTGTGAGGGCCAATCCCATGTAATAACTCGTGCGCCAGTATATGCGTGAAGAAAGCGTCGAAGGAAATGTCGCCTTGCTGCGCGGGGTCGCTTAACATCTTCGAGATAGGAACCAGGACTTGCTTGAATTTCGCTTCCTGCATATTTTTCAACATCACTTTCTTGGAGCCTTTCTCTTTGACGACTTGCTCATCATTGGGCAAGTTGAAAGCGGCAGTCTGTACGCCGCGATTGCCTTCGCCGCTGGCAAACACCACATCAACAACGCGGATGGGCGATGCCGCGCCAAGTTTCGGATTGCGATACTTGGCGTCCATCGGCAAGTTGTTTTCCAGCTCTTGAAGGAAGCCTGCGAATTTCACCAGCTTTGCCGATTCGACTTCGTCGCGCAATGTTACGAATGCCTCGAAAGCGGCTTTATAGCCGAACAGTTCATCTTCGTAGGTTTCATAAGGTCCTATGGTGACATCAATCGGCGCGTCCAGATCCATCCAGGCGACATCGCTTGCGTAGTAGTCGTTGGAGGCGAAAGCTTCGGCACGTTTGTTCAAAAAATTCTTCAGCGTTTGATTGGAAGTAAGCACTGCCGCTTCTTTCAACAGTTTCGCTGCAGGCTCCAGGAATTCTTTGTACTCTTGGTTGTAAGGAACGGTTTTGAGTTTTTTATCATCGCCGCGACGAATGGTGTAAAAGAAACCTGTAGCTTTTTTCTTTTCTGCTTCGGATAAGCCTTTTTCCCAGGCTTCAAATTCTTCTTTGGTAATGTCGTCAGGGTAGAAGTTTGCTTGTGGCGGTTTCACTTTCGGAGCGCCTTCGATGAACAGTTCATTATGATCGAGGCGCGACCAGGGGCCTACGTTGATATTGAAATAATGCAAGCGCTCTTTGCCTTCGGGCGAGGTATCGGCTTCGAGCCTTTTTTTCATTTCGACATTTCCGCTCCAGACCTGGCGCAAGAAAACCGCGTCCATCAATTTCGCCGCTTCGATGATTTTGCCCAAGGCTTTGCGGTCGTTTTCCGCAAGCTTCGACGCATCGGCGGTTATTTCTGTAGGCGCAAAACGCGCTGTTTTTTCTGCAAGTGTCATTTCTTTACTCATCTTTGAATCACTGTTTTTATTTTCGGAAGTTTTCTGCCCTTCCTGTTGTGGAGTATTGCAACCAACCAGCGCAAGGCATAAGACCAGCGCCATTGAACAAGTTTTCATGATTGATTTCATCGTTTGACCATCCTTGAAAAATAGTACAGGAATTTTACCGCAGCGATCTTCTCATCGCCATGAGGTTTTGCATTTCAGTCAGTTGGTTTGCGCAGTTTAAAAATTCATTTTTGAAATAAGCATCACAAATGGTAACTTGTTGGCTGCCTTTTTCAACAAGCAAAAATTCTATAAAGATGGAGGAAATCATGAGTGCTGTGCTGGCTCTGGTGTTGCGGCGCGAATTTAATTTGATTGACAAATTCTTGCTGGCGACCTCTGTTGCTTGCGGGCTGGTTTATTTGCTTACCTCTGACTTTCAACCCTACAAAGGAAGCGTCGTGATCAAGGCTTTGAGCATAGCGCCGCTTGCCGTCCTGGCGTTTCGCGTTTTGAAAACACTTGATGGTTTGATTCTGAGCCTGGCGCTGGTCTTTTCTTCGATAGGCGATGTGATGTTAGGTTTGCGCCGCGAAGATTTTTTCATCTTTGGTCTGCTCTCTTTTTTAGTTGCGCATCTTTTTTACATCTGGTTATTCACGCACAATTTTCCGCATCCGTTTCGAACCAATCGTGAGCAAAAAATTCTCATCGTTTGCATACTAATTTTCAGCGCGGCAATGACCACCTGGCTTTGGTCAGGATTTGGCGCAATGAAAATTCCTGCGTTGATTTATCTTTGTGCAATAACTCTGATGTGCATAACGGCAACGCTTATGGGCTTACGCAAACACGCGGTCGTCATCGGCGCAATTTTTTTTCTGCTTTCGGATTCCTTGATCGCGGCAAACAAATTCAAGACCACGATTCCACTGAGCGACTATGCCATCTGGTTCACGTACTACGTTGGGCAATGCCTGATTGCGTTAGGATTTTTGCGCGAAAAGTTGCGCGCCTAAAATCAGAACCGGGAGCGGTAGCGACCGGGTAGGGCTTCGATTACCCGGTCGCTACCGCTCCCGGTTCTGACTTGTTGCCGCAATCTTCACCCGATTACATCACGCTTCATTTGACAAGCGGCTGCCAAATGAATTACTGTGACAGCCCGTGAAGGGAAAAGCCATTGCCATCATCCCTGCGCGGTTCAACTCGACGAGATTGCCGGGTAAACCCCTCCTCCCTCTCAACCAGATTCCGATGATCATGCACGTAGTCAATCGCGCCACGGCGGCAAAGTTTGTCTCTCGCGTCATTGTGGCAACCGATGACGAACGCATTTTTGAAGCGGTGCAATTTTATGGCGGCGAAGCCCGGATGACTTCGGCAGAGGCGCAATCCGGGACCGATAGAATCGCCGAAGTAGCCGCCAAACTCGATTGTGAAATGATTGTCAATGTGCAAGGTGACGAGCCTTTGATTGAGCCTTCAACGATTGATGCGGCAATCGAACCATTGCTTGAAAACAGCGAAATTCAAATCAGCACAACCTCCGAACCAATCACTTCGATTGCAGATATTTTCAATCCTGGCGTGGTGAAAGTTGTGACCGATGCAGACGGTTTCGCGCTCTATTTTTCGCGCTCGCCGATTCCTTATATACGGGCAAACGCGGGAGAAACGCTTGAGCAATTTTTAGAAAAAGACCAATCGCTTTTACTGCATTATCGCAAGCACTCAGGGCTATACGCCTATCGCAATGATTTCTTACAAAAGTTTGCGCAGATGTTGCCCTCGTCGCTCGAACTTTTGGAAAGCCTTGAGCAACTTCGCGCCCTGGAAAATGGCTTTCGTATTCGCGTCGTAAAAGTCGCGCACCGTTCGACGGGTGTTGACACAGAGCAGGATTACGAAGAGGTGAAACGATTCATAGAGGAGAAAAATTATGGCTAAATTTATTTTTGTTACCGGCGGCGTGGTTTCGAGTTTAGGCAAAGGCTTGGCAGCCGCTTCTATCGCTACGCTGCTTGAAGCGCGCGGCTTAACCGTCAATCTGCAAAAACTCGACCCCTACATCAATGTTGACCCAGGCACCATGTCGCCTTTTCAACATGGAGAAGTCTTCGTCACCGATGACGGCGCAGAAACTGACCTGGACCTGGGGCATTACGAACGTTTCTCGCACGCGAAACTCACGCAAGCCAATAACTGGACGACCGGGCGCATTTATCAATCGGTCATCAATAAAGAGAGGCGCGGCGATTATCTGGGCAAAACCATTCAGGTCATCCCTCACATCACCAACGAAATCAAAGATGCGATTCGCGCCGTCTCTGCTGATTATGACGTGGTGATTGTCGAAGTCGGGGGCACCGTAGGCGACATTGAATCGCTGCCATTTTTGGAAGCCATACGTCAGATGCGCAATGATGTCGGGCGCAAAAACGCGATGTTTATACATTTGACATTGGTGCCGTTTATTTCTGCGGCGGGCGAGCTGAAAACCAAACCGACGCAGCATTCGGTCAAAGAGTTGCGCGAAATAGGTATTCAACCAGACATCCTGCTTTGTCGCTGCGACCGCCCTCTGCCGCAAGATATGAAGGCGAAAATCGCACTCTTTTGCAACGTGGAAGAAGATGAGGTAATCACCGCGCAAGATGTAGAGTCAATCTATGAAGTACCGCTGGTGTTTGCTCAGCAAGGGCTTGATAGCATGATTGTCAAGCGTTTGAAACTCGACGCCAAAGAGCGCGATTTGCGCGCCTGGACGGCGCTGGTTGACACGGTGAAAAATCCCGAGGCCAGCGTCACCATAGGCATCGTCGGCAAATATGTTGAGCTGGAAGATTCTTACAAGAGCTTGAACGAAGCCTTGATTCACGGCGGTGTTGCCAATGGTTTGCGCGTGCAGTTCAAATGGGTGGAGTCTGAAGAATTGGTTGACGACCCGAATTGGGAAGACCGTCTGAGAGATTTTGACGCCATACTTGTGCCGGGCGGCTTCGGCAAACGTGGTATCTCCGGCATGATTCGCGCCATCAGTTATGCGAGACGTACGCAGACGCCTTTCTTCGGAATCTGTCTCGGTATGCAATGCGCTTCGATTGAATATGCCAGACAGGTTTGCGAACTCGAAGGCGCGGACTCGACGGAATTCGATACTGACGCCAGACACCCGATCATCTTCAAATTGCGCGACTTAATTGGCGTTGAAGAATTGGGTGGCACCATGCGGCTGGGGGCTTATCCGTGTAACTTGAAAAAAGGCTCGCTTGCCGAGAAAATTTACGGCGCCAGCGAAATCAGTGAACGCCATCGCCATCGCTTTGAATTCAATCCGCGATACGAAGAAATCTTGAGCAACAACGGCTTGGTTTTTTCGGGTAAATCGCCGGATGGTAAATTTATAGAGATTATCGAACTGCCGCATCACCCATGGTTTTTAGGTTGTCAATTTCACCCTGAATTCAAATCGAAACCCTTGGCTCCGCATCCTTTATTCGTCTCGTTCATCCGCGCAGCTTATGAAAATCGCTTGCGCGATGAAGCGATGAGCGAGCAAGAAAGCGGCAACCTCTCTGATGAAGGACACGGCTTGCGATACGGCGCATCGAAATAGCCAGGAAGACAAGTAGTCAGCGCGGACCTTGAACATTTGCCGCATCTGGCGACAGATACATAAGTCGCTACCCTTGTTCGAGGGTGCAAAAAAGTCCTTAGGCTACTATAATAACTGATCGTAACGCGAACCTCTCAAAAAAGGCTTGGCGAGGTTTCAAATACTGTGTGTAAATCAAACCATATGAGGAAACATGGCTGTTAGTCTATTTGTTGGAAATCTTCCCTATAATGTAACCGAAGCAGAATTGCGAGAACTTTTCTCCGCCGTCGGCCCACTTTCAAAAATCTATCTGCCGACAGATAGAGAAACCGGTAAACTGCGTGGCTTTGCTTTTCTTGAGTTCAACGATAACGCGCACGCCGCAGATGCCATACGTCGTTTCAACAGCGAGTTGTTTAAGGGCAGGCCTCTGGTGGTTAATGAAGCGCGCGCCAGAGAAGAACGTCCACGTGATGGCGCTCTCTCGCGGCCATCCTACAATTCCGGACCGGCGCTCAGGCCGGATATTTCGGAGCCGCCAGCGCCAGGCGGTAAGCCGAGCCGGAGCTTTGGACCTGATGCCATACAACGCCGCGGCGGCCGGGGCAAGGGCGAACAGAAATCTGATCGCAACCCGAAACGTCCCCTACGCGAAGTGGAGAGGTCACAATTTTTTGGCGGCGAGGAGGATGATTCCTTCGATAGCGATTTGGGCGAAGATAACTTTGCCAGCCGGGTAGAAGATTCAGAGAGCGAAGACATGGATTAATGCAGGTTTGCAGATTCTTGTTTCTTGATGCAACCCATGCTCGAATATTTTAACTAGAGACTAGAAACGAGGATTACTTAAGATGGCGAAAAAATCGCGTCCTACATTTCAGAAACGTGAAAAAGAGAAAGCTCGCGTGCAGAAGCAAAAGGGTAAAGAAGCCCGTCGGCTTGAAACCAAAGAACTGAAAGCAAACGAGCCGAACATATATGGAGATGAAGACCCGGACATTGCGGGAATCCTTCCAGGTCCGCAGCCACTACCGGAGCAGTGGTATCACAATAATGATGAGCTTTTAGAAGCCGATAAAGAAACGCCCTAAGTTTTGTGTGCGGTTTGCTGTTTTCAAAGAGAATAACATTTTTAGGAGCGTTTGAAATGCCTTCATCCGTTCAATCTACTGTAAATAGCGAGGCTTTGATTCCAGAGCTTGAAGAATATCGTTACCAGTTTGTGGCGCTCAAAGATGACGTGAAAACTTTACTCTCGGCAGTCAATAACGAGCAGTTTAATTGGCGTTTGCAGCCGGGCAGTTGGTCTATGGCTGAGTGTTTCGATCATTTGAATGTCACGGGTAAACTCTACGGCGCGACCATTGATGATAAGATAAGCGAAGCCAATTCCCGTCAATGGTTCAGTCGTGGCCCGTTTCGTCACGGGGCGCTCGGCAATTTACTGGTAAAACTGACGGAGCCCCCCGTCAAGCTGAAAGTCAAAGCTCCAAGCCAATTCATTCCGCAAGCCAACAAGCTCGTTGACGTAGTCGCCGATGAGTTCTTGCGGATTCAAGATCAATTCATCATCCGTTTGAGAGATGCCAACGGCATAGACCTGGCGCGAATCAAAATTCCTTCGCCGGTAACCCCTCTTTTAAAGCTCACCTTGGGGCAAGTTTTCGGCCTCACCACAGCGCACGAACGCCGTCACCTGTGGCAAGCGCGACAGGTGATGAAGCATCCGAATTTTCCTCGCTAATATCCAAAATTATACGAATCGTGAATTTCATCCCTACGATTAAAAATCACTTTTCCCGCGTTCTGTTTTCCTCATTTTGCGTGGTTTTTTGAAACAAAGTATTTCAAAGTTTTGCAAGATACCGTGACCCAACTGTGACCCAATTTGAAAAAAAGGAACAGGTATTGGGAATTGGAGAGATTGGATGAGAAGAAGAAAAATGCCACTTTTATACTCTCTCTTACTGAGCTTAAATATATAAAAGTGGACATCTTCATCCTTTGAGCAAAAGGAATAAGCCCCTTCTTTTCATCGAGTATCCGTTTCGTTTTCGTTTTGTTTTTTTGCATCGTCGTTTGGATTGACAAGAGAATAATCGGGGTGATAAACATGGCCACTGACCATAGCCTCAAGCTCTAAAATAAGACAAATTGGACGTTGAAGAATTTAGTGATGCTGAGCGCAAGAGCAAAGCAATCGGTTTCCACCTCCTTGGCTTTGGTCCTCTCGTGCACGCAGTTGTGCCTGACCCATATGAAATGATTGCGTCAAACATTAACTATTGAGCACCGTCCGATTTGCGACCAACACATAGAAAGATTCAGCCTACAAGGAGAAACCCTGATGTTAAAGACGATGTCTTATCTCGTTCGACCCGTGGTAGCCCTGTTGCTAATGACCCTGATGGGAGTCGCCTCATCAATCCCTGTGACGATGTCTGCCGACGCGCAGCAACCTCTAGATGGTGGTTGGCGAGATGTGGGGCAGGAACTTGTAACCTCGCAGGACACAATTGTGACGACGGAGCTCGCTGTTGATGACGGGTCGTTTGAGTCGGCTATCGGGCTAACCTTTGGCGGCACGACGGGCGCCGTCAACCGTCTTACACCATCGACTTATCCCGCCACGCTCAAGGAGGTGAAGATATTTTTTCAAGCCGCACAAATAAGCGGCGTTCCCACGGGGGATAGCATCCGTGTCATGACGGCGGCAAGTCCCGGTGGAGGGGATGACATCACATCCCTGGTCTTCAATACGATGGATGCTACGGTCGAAGCATTGGGCCAATTTAATGTTTACGACGTGCCGGACATTACTATCACTTCCGGCGATTTCGTTGTCGGCTTTTCGATCACACATCGCAGAGGACAATTCCCTATAGCCCTCGATAGTACAGCGCCGTTAAACAGCCGATCTTATGTTGCGACCAGCGGACTGCCCTTCACGCACATAGAAAATGCTAACTTCGCGTTGATCGGGAACTTCGGCATCCGTGCCAAGGTGGATCTCATACAGACCTGTTCCTACACCATTTCAAGCACGAATCTGTCATTTGACAGGATTGGCGGAAACGGCAGCTTTACCGTAGCCACGTCGCTCTTAGACTGTGCCTGGACTGCGACAACTGCGGCAAACTGGATTACGATCATGTCGAACAGCGGTACAGGGGCAGGTACAGTCGCTTTTACGGTGGCCGCAAACCCCGGCACGAATCGAGCCGCGAGCCTAACGATTGCCGGCCAGGTTTTCACACTAACTCAGTCGGGACTTCCTCTGCCTGCCATTCAGAACGTCTTTATTCAAGGGAAAAAGTTGTTTGTAGTGGGACAAAACTTTGATGTCGGCGCGTCAATACTGGTCAACAACTCTCCCGTCAATAAAGTATCCAATGATCCGGATAACCCGACGACAATTTTGATAGCAAAGAAGGCTGGGAGAGACATCGCACCCGGAACAATGGTGACCGTACAGGTCCGCAATGTAAACGGACTACTCACTCAAGAATATGTCTTCACACGTTCATTGTGAGCCTTTCCAGATCGTTTGCCGAAGGAGAGAATCATTAAGGCGATGGCATCTATAGATGTCATGAAAATGTTTTCGAGAGGAAGAACGAATGGCTACCTTGTACGGGCGACCCTCTGTGGTCGCCCCTCCTCAAAATTCGCCAAAATTT
>JANMSG010000665.1:0-9058 GCA_031389065.1 Acidobacteriota bacterium
TTCGGGCTTCAAACCTCGCGGATTCTTGTCGTATTGCGGACCGCCGACGGCACCTAACAAAACCGCTCCGCTCGCTAAACATCCGGCAACGGTCGCTTCAGGAAGCGGCGAGCCGAAATCATTCACAGCGTTGCCGCCAATGGCGTACTCATTGATCGCAACTTCATGATTGAATTTTTCAGCAATTGCCCGAATGACTTTTAAGGCTTGCGAAACAACTTCCGGTCCTATTCCGTCGCCTGGCAATGCCGCAATGTTTAGCTTCATATTTTGTAGAATTCAGGAGTCAGAAATCAGAAGTCAGAATAAGCTAGTAATTATTCTCCCCTTCTCCCTTTCTCCCTTTCTCCCCCTCTTCTTTTACACTTTCCGTAGCACTGCGCCCGTATTGGCAGAGGTGACGAGTGAGGCGTAGCGTCTCAGATATGAACTCTTGACGCGAACTTCAAACGGCGGCAAGGCTTTGAGGCGCGCTTCGATTTCGGTGGCTTCCAGATCAACTTCAAGCGTGTTGCGTTTCAAATCAATAGTGATTCTGTCGCCATCTTCGAGCGCGGCAATCGGACCGAACGCCGCAGCTTCCGGTGAAACGTGACCGATGCAGATGCCGCGAGTCGCGCCTGAAAATCTTCCGTCGGTGATGAGCGCAACATCTTTGCCTAATCCCATGCCAACGATGTTCGCGGTTGGTGCAAGCATCTCTTGCATACCCGGTCCGCCGCGCGGTCCTTCGTAGCGAATCACCACAACAGAGCCTTTCGTGACCCGTCCTGCAAGAATCGCCACGCAAGCGTTCTCCATCGAATCAAAGACCTGCGCTGTGCCTACGAAATAATCCAAATCGGCGGCCGAGCGTTTGATCACCGCCCCATCCGGCGCAAGATTCCCAAATAGAGTACAAAGCGAGCCGGTCGCCGAGAAAGGATTTGCGACCGTGCGAACGACATCGCCATCCGGCTCAAGGGCGTCGGCAATGTTTTCGCCAAGCGTCTTTAGGGTTACCGTGCGTTGCGTCAAATCCAAGGCGCCTTCGCATTTTGCCAGCTCTTTCAAAATGACGCTGATGCCGCCGACTCTCAAGAGGTCTTCCATGTGAATGTCAGGGCGAGCGGGACTGATTTTGCAGATTGTCGGCACGCGCTCCGATATTTCATTCAAGCGTTCGAGCGGATATTCGATGCCTGCTTCACGCGCAATCGCAATCGTGTGCAAGACAGTGTTTGTTGAACCGCCCATCGCCACATCGAGTGTAAAGGCATTATCGAACGAGGCAAGCGTGATGAAGTCCCGCGGCTTCAAATCGGCTTTCACGAGTTCAACGATTTGATGACCGGCGCTGCGAACCAACTCGCGGCGTTCTTCTGTATCCGCTAATAAAGTACCGTTGCCCGGAAGCGCAAAGCCTAAAGCTTCCATCAGGCAGTTCATTGAATTTGCGGTGAACATTCCCGAACACGACCCGCACGTCGGACAAGCTACATCTTCGATTTCTTGAAGTTCCGCCTCGGTGATCTTGCCCGCTTGCAATTGGCCAACGCCTTCAAAGACGTGCATCAAATCAACCGATTTGCCCGCTGCCGTTTTCCCTGCACGCATTGCGCCGCCGCTCACGAAAATCGTCGGCACGTTGACGCGCATCGCGCCCATCAACATTCCCGGCACAATCTTGTCGCAATTCGGAATGCAGACCATGCCATCGAGGCGATGCGCTTCCATAACTGTCTCTACGGAATCGGCGATGATTTCACGCGAAGGCAAGCTGTACTTCATGCCTATGTGACCCATCGCTATGCCGTCGTCAACGCCTATGGTGTTGAACTCGAAAGGAATGCCGCCCGCTTCGCGCACAGCTTCTTTCGCCAACTTGCCAAACTCTTGCAGATGGCGATGGCCGGGAATGATGTCTATGTACGAGTTGCAAATGCCTATGAAAGGCTTTCGCATATCGCTGTCCGTCACACCGCAAGCTTTTAGCAAACTGCGATGTGGTGCGCGCTCCGCGCCTAGTTTGATTAAATCACTACGCATAATTTTAGGTGTTAGGTGTTAGGTGTTAGGTGTTAGGTGCTAGGTTTTATCCACTAGAACCTAACACCTAACACCTAACACCTGGTTTTAAACTGCCCACAACAATTGATCCGGGTCGTGATGCAAGAATCTATCTTCGCCACTGATCCAATCAACTCGCGTTGGCGTGCAGATGTCTATTGCAACCGTGTCTTCCAGAACTTCCGATGAATGTTCCGTGCCGGGTGGAATCGCCAGCATCTGATTGGCGCGCAGCGTCACCTCCCCAGTCGGCAAATAGAAACGCCAGGCACCTTTTAAGACAATCACCACTTCTTCGCTTTCGTGCGAATGAGTTTGTGTTGTCGCCCCTTCCTTGACTTGCACCTGCGCAACCATAATGTTTTCACCGAGAGCTACTTTTCTTGTGTAAAGCTCGGTGATTTCTTCCGGTCTCATTTTGTCCCAATCGTAAAAACCCATAACATATACTCCTACTACTTTCTAACTCTTTTAGCATCTATAGAGGCAATTTCCTGCAAAGAAAAACTGCAAATCAATTCTTCGCTTTATTGACCAATTGATTCTTTTGCAGCCAAGGCATCAGGGCGCGAAGCTCTTTGCCTACGGCTTCAATCGGATGCGCCAGCGACTGCGCTTCCATCTCTTTGAAGCGCGGTTTGCCGGCTTCATTTTCAGCCATCCATTCATCGGCAAACGAGCCCGATTGAATCTCTGACAGAATCTGTTTCATCTCTTGACGAACCCCTTCGTTGATGATGCGTTTGCCGCGCGTCAAATCACCGTATTCGGCGGTGTTCGATACAGAATAGCGCATATTTGCCAAACCACCTTCATAGATTAAATCAACGATGAGTTTCACTTCATGCAAACACTCGAAGTAAGCCATCTCTTTCGAGTAGCCCGCGTCAACCAGCGTATCAAAACCCGCTTGAATCAGTTCCGCCAGGCCGCCGCACAAAACGGCTTGTTCGCCGAACAGATCGGTTTCGGTCTCTTCTTTGAAAGTCGTCTCAAGAATCGCCGCGCGTCCGCCGCCTATTGCCGAAGCATATGCCAGACCGAGTTGTTTGGTGTTGCCGCTGGGGTCTTGATAAATTGCCAGCAGACAGGGAACGCCGCGACCCTGGGTGTATTCGTATCTCACGAGATGCCCAGGTCCTTTTGGCGCGACCATAAAAACATTGACGCCTTCGGGCGGCACAATCTTTTTAAAGTGAATCGAAAAGCCGTGTGCAAACGCCAAGGCTTTGCCCGGCAAAAGATTCGGCTCAATGTCCTGATTGTAAATTTTCGGCGCCATTTCATCCGGCACCAGCATCATCACGATGTCTGCATTAAAAACCGCTTCGCTGGTGTCTTGAACGGTGAGTCCGGCTTCTTCGGCTTTGGCGCGTGAAGGGCTGTCGGCTTTGAGCCCGACAATCACCTCAACGCCCGACTCTTTCAAATTGTTGGCGTGCGCGTGACCTTGCGAGCCATAGCCGATGATGGCAATTTTTTTGCCTTTCAAAAATTCAAGGTCAGCGTCTTTATCGTAAAAAATTTCCATAAGTCCTCTTTAAAAAATTGGTTTCCGGTTCCTAGTAATTTGTAAATAGAGTTTCTAGTTTCTGATTTCCATTTTCTGGTTTAATACCACACGCAATGAACCAGAAACTAGAAACTAGAAACCAGAAACCATTTTCTCTGCTTCTGCGGGCAATCTTTGAATCGCCACCGCGCCGGTTCGCACGACTTCTTGAATCCCAAAAGGTCTCAGCGAATTAATCAGCCCGCGCACTGTGCTCGAATCGCCGGTTGCTTCAATGATAAAGCCTTCATTGGAGGCGTCCACTACTTTGGCGTTGAAGACGGATGCCAGATTCAATACTTTTTGTTTATCGGCGACGTTGTCAACCTTCATTCTGATGAAAGCCATCTCGCGTTCGATGTGATCGAGTTTCGTCACGTCAAAAGCGCTCATCACGCGCACCTGTTTGTTCAAGATCTTAATCATCTGTTCAATAGCCTGTTCTTCGCCGCTCGTGACAATCGTCAGGCTAGAGATATTCGCGTCAAGCGTAGGCGAAACCGTCAGGCTGTCTATGCTCTGCCCTCTGGCGCTGAATAAGCCTATGATGCGCGGCAATTCTCCGAATCTATCTTCAACCAATACTGAAATCGTGTGTTTCATATTTTAATAGTCCTTAGTCCTTAGTCCTTAGTCCTTAGTTCCACCTTCTCGCTTCTTCACTGGTGACTGCAAGCGCTTCAGCAAGCACAAGAGGCTAGGGACTAAGGACTAAGGACTAATTCAAAATCATCTCTTTCAAACCTGCTCCTGAGGGCACCATCGGGTACACATTCAAGTTATCGGCGACCACGATGTCCATGACAACAACGCCGGGTGTATTGAGTCCGCGCTGCAAGACTTCGCGCAATTCGTCTGGGTGCGAGGCTCTGAGGCCTGTCGCGCCGTACGCTTCCGCGAGTTTTACGAAATCGGGATTGCCACTCATATGGACGTGCGAGTATTTTTTTCCATAAAAGAGATCCTGGAGTTGACGCACCATGCCAAGATAATTGTTATTCATAATAATGATCTTGACGTTGGCTCCGGCAAGCACAGCCGTCGCGAGTTCCTGCGAAGTCATTTGAAAACCGCCGTCGCCAACAAATGCGATGACCTGTTTTTCAGGGTAAGCCAACTGCGCGCCCAAAGCTGCTGGAAAACCAAAGCCCATCGTGCCAAGACCGCCCGACGTGATGTTTTGACGCGGTCCGTTGAATTGATAATGTTGCGCTAACCACATTTGATGCTGCCCTACGTCTGTGGTAATGATGGCGTCGCCGTTGGTCAAACGATGAAGCTCTTGAATCAAGTGCTGCGGCATGATTACGTCTTCCGATTTTTCAACCTTTAGAGGTGCATACTCTTTCCAAGTTTCAATCTGCGCCCACCATTCGGCAAGGTTTTCTTTGCTGCTGGCGCAATCTTCTTCTCTTAATTCACGCAGCATTTGTTGCAGGACGCTTTTGGCATCGCCGGTGATTCCTATGTGCGCGCGTATATTTTTACTGATCGAAGTCGGGTCTATATCAACGTGTATGACTTCTGCGTGAGGCGCGAATTTATTGAGCGCGCCGGTCACGCGGTCATCGAATCGCGCGCCGATGGCGATAATCAAATCGGCTTCCGAGATCGCCATATTCGCCCAATACATGCCGTGCATTCCTAACATGCCAAGGGAAAGCGCGTGCCCGGAAGGAAAACCGCCCAAGCCCATCAACGTCGGAGTGACCGGAAGGGAGAGGCTCTCGGCTAATTCGACAACTTCGTTAAAAGCATTCGAGTGAATGACGCCGCCGCCTATGTAAAGCACAGGGCGACGCGCAGCGCGCATCTTGGCAACCGCCTGTTTCACCTTTTCAACATCGCCGAAGAGGCTCGGCTCATAACCGGGCGCTTCGATCTCATCTGGATAGGCGAACGGCGCAATTTGCGTGCAGACGTCTTTCGGAATATCAATCAACACGGGACCTGGACGCCCGGTCTGCGCCAGATAGAACGCCTCTTTGATAATCGCCGGAAGTTCACGCGCATCGCGCACAAGATAGTTGTACTTCGTGCAGGACCTGGTGATGCCGACCGTGTCAACCTCTTGAAAAGCGTCCTTGCCGATGAGCGCGCAAGGCACTTGACCCGTGATGATGACAATAGGCGTCGAATCCATATACGCATTGGCAATGCCTGTGACCGTGTTGGTCGCGCCAGGCCCAGAGGTGACCAAGACAACGCCGACTTTACCTGTGGCTTTGGCGTAGCCTTCAGCCATGTGCATAGCGCCTTGTTCGTGACGCACCAGCACGTGGTTGAGTTTGTCTTGCAGGGTGAGGAGTTCATCGTAGATGGGAAGCACGACGCCGCCAGGATAGCCAAATATCGTGTCAACGCCCTCGCGCATCAAGGCTTCGCAAACAATGCGCGCGCCTCGCATCTCCTGGGGTGCAGCTTTGCGTTTGATCAAATCTTTCATTATCGCTGCCATCAAAAATCTCCTAAAAGTGCTTCCCGTTCAAATATTCTTCTCATCAGGTGACGGTTTGTAATCCGTCGAAATTATGACCCTGTCAAATTTATTTATCTAAACGAAAAGGCTGTCATCTTGTGGTTTTGGATGACAGCCTTTTGCGTGTTTTCATTTGCAATAGACCGTCATCCACTCTTAATAATTAGGCTTAGTACTACTAGAATAATTCCTACTAGGGCAAATAGAGCGACGGCAGGAAGGGCGACAGGAGAGACCACCAATCCCGCCGTCTTAACAGAATCGTTAATTGAAAAATAGGTAGTATTGTTCAATTGTTTGCCCATGTTGAAAAACTCTCTTAATCTGCCGCGCCCGTGTAGGCTTTCTCTTTCGGCTTATTTTGTCGCGCATGAATCGCTTTGTTAATTGCGTGTAAATAAGCTCGCGCACTGGCTTCCACAATATCGGTTGAAGCGGCGCGACCGGTGTACTCTTTGCCGTCGAATTCGACGTGTGCAAAGACTTCGCCAACTGCATCGCTGCCATCTGTAACCGAACGCACCGAGTAATTGATAAGTTTGCCGCTCATTCCCGTAAGAAAATCGATTGCCGCATAAACAGCGCCAACGGGTCCGCCTGCCTGCGCGTTGCGCGACATCATTTGCCCGTCGCGTTCAAGCGCCACTGTCGCCCACGAATCTTTCGTGGTTCCGGCAAGCGCTTCGACATTGCGAAGCTTAAAGGTTTCGGGAATCTCGCGCAGTCCGTCTTGCAAAATAACGGTTAAATCTTCGTCGTAAATCTCTTTCTTCTGATCGGCAAGTTTGGTGAAGAGTTTATAAGCTTTGTCCAACTCTGCGCGAGTGATGGTATAGCCCATCTCTTCATAGCGTTTTTGCAACGCCGCACGACCCGAATGTTTCCCTAAAACCAGAGAGCTTTGTTTCACGCCAACCGTTTCGGGCTTCATGATTTCATAGGTCAATTTATCAGCGAGCATGCCGTGTTGATGTATGCCTGCTTCGTGCGCAAAAGCGTTTTTGCCAACAATCGCTTTGTTGGGCTGAACCGGAATGCCCGTGATGTTTGAGAGCATCTGGCTGCTGCGATAAATCTCTTCCGTTTTTATACCGGTTTCATAGGCAAGCAAATCTTGACGAACATACAGAGCCATTACGGTTTCTTCAAGTGAAGCATTACCGGCGCGTTCGCCTATACCGTTGATTGTGCATTCCACTTGTCTGGCTCCGGCTTCGATAGCGGCGAGCGAATTGGCTACGCCAAGCCCTAAATCATTATGGCAATGAACCGACAGCGTGATGTTTTCAATCCCTTCAACACGTTCTCTGAGGGTGTTGATGATGTGCGCGTATTCGCGAGGAATGGTGTAACCGACGGTGTCTGGAATATTGATTGTTGTCGCGCCTGCCTGGATGGCTACGCGGACTGCTTCGCACAGGAAATCGAGGTCCGTACGGGTCGCATCTTCGGCTGAAAATTCAACATCTTCGGTAAAGCTGCGAGCCAGGGAAACCGATTCAGCAATTCGTTCGAGACATTGTTCGCGGGTGATTTTGAATTTTGCTTTGAGATGGATGTCGGAGGTTGCGAGGAAGGTGTGAATGCGCGGGTGTTGGGCTTCTTTCAACGCTTCCCAGGCGCGTTCTATATCCTCGCGTGTTGCGCGTGCCAGCGCCGCGATAATCGGGCGACGAACAGTGCGGGCAATCTCGCGCACGGCGGCGAAATCATCATCTGATGCGATTGGAAAACCGGCTTCGATGACATCGACGCCGAGCGTGTCAAGTTGTGCCGCAAGCCGAAGCTTTTCTTCGAGATTCATGCTACAGCCCGGCGATTGCTCGCCGTCACGCAGTGTGGTATCGAATATCTTAACTCTAGCGGTCATCCATCCAACCTTTTACATAATTAGTCTTAGACTCAACTCAAGGAGGTCTCTATTGAATAACACTCTTTTTCCAAATCGGGCAAATAGATAGTTTTTATCAACTGATAAGCGATTTGCAAAGATGCCGTTTTGCTTCAACAACTTAGCAAAACCCTAGCTGCCCCTTCTCGAAGTCTAGGTCACAATTGGGTTACAGATGCCGAAAATCTCGCCCGTCATTAGCTCTGCAGCCGCCTTCTAAGTGGGATCCGCGAAGCGATTGAAGCGATAGGGGCGAAGGTGATCTACCTGCCGCCGTATTCGCTATCAAGTAAAGTAATTTGAAAACCGCTCTATCTCAAGCGTTTGCCACTGGCGGCAATTATTTTCATACTTGTCTATTTTTGAACATCTTTATTCTGCCTGGCATGCAATATTGCTGGAGTGCTTAGTTTTCAGGTAAAACAACCTTCTATCGCCAAGCACATTTGGCGGCTCGTTGATCTGGATCATCCCTTTCCTCCAACCGGCTGGCAACTACTTTGGAAGTTCCCTGATGAGCAACTTCTTGCTTATCAAGCACTGGTGATTAAATTGAATCACATCAATGCGCCTGTTGAGTTTCGTATTGTTTTTCCTTCTGCATAGAAGGTGATTCTATCTTCACAACTATTCATCAACTGGAGTGTATCCATGCCAATTTCTCACAGTTTTACCAATGGTTCAATCTGGCTGAAAATCAGCGGGGAAGTCTCTCATAAAGAGGTCTCAAATATTATTGTTCAGGCAATGGCTGAACAAAGATTTGCCGTTGGCGGGTTCTTAGTCCTGGACTTTCAAAACAGCAAAACAAACCTTTCAACCGATGAGATTCAAGTTCTTGTCTCGCTGCTGAAAGGATTCAGGGAGAACTTTACTTCCCCCATCCTGACCATCGTTTCCGATCCCTTACATTTCGGCTTGATGAGAATGCTGCAATCGTATGCAGAAAACCATGGGGTTGAGGTAAAGATTTTCAAAGAAGCAAAAGAAGCAATCAAGTGGCTACCTATTCGTAAGCCTGAACCCCACAGACCCGATCAGGGATTATTTTTAGTCACCATACAATATTAGGCTACCCTCATAGGTC
>JANMSG010000666.1:0-2206 GCA_031389065.1 Acidobacteriota bacterium
AACGAAAGAAGAATTGGGCGGCTCGCACATACACGCGCACGGCAGCGGCGCTGTGGATAACGAAGTGGAAAGCGAAGAAGAAGCCTTCATTGAAATTCGCCGCTTTCTCTCTTACCTGCCATCGAATGTCTGGCAGCTTCCGCCGCGCCTTGCTACAAAAGATCACCCGCAACGCTCTGAGCAAGACTTGCTTTCAATCATTCCGCGTGACCGTCGTCGTGGGTACGATGTACGAGAGTTATTGAAAATGATCGTTGATCGCGACTCGTTTTTCGAGATCGGACGCTTCTACGGCAGACCGCTGGTTTGCGGACTGGCGCGCTTGAACGGTTACGGCGTAGGCGTAATGGCAAACGACCCGAATCATTTCGGTGGCGGTCTTGATGCACCGGGCAGCGAAAAGCTCGTGCGCTTTGTTGACCTGTGCGACACCTTCCATCTGCCTGTAGTGAATTTCGTTGACCAGCCGGGCTTTGTCGTAGGCACGGCGGCAGAACGCTCAGGCACGGCGCGTTACGGCGCAAGAGCTATTGCAGCGATTTATCAAGCGCAAATCCCCTGGGTGAGCATTTTGCTTCGTCGTTGTTATGGCGTAGCGGGAGCCGCGCACGGCAATACCAACGGCTTGAATTTGCGCTACGCCTGGCCCTCTGCCGATTGGGGGTCACTACCGATTGAAGGTGGCGTGATGGCTGCTTATCGCCGCGACATCGAGTCTTCTCCTGACCCGGAAACTCGTCGGCAGGAGCTTGAAGATATGTTGAATCAATTGCGCTCGCCATTCAGAACCGCCGAAGCTTTTGGAATAGAAGAGATTATTGACCCGCGAGACACACGCCCGATTCTCTGCGATTGGATCGAAACGGCGTATGATTTATTGCCCGCGCAATTAGGCGTGAAAGGTCGCGGCTATCGCCCGTAAATTTTAATTGCCTGGCGACAACCCGCTTCAATATATTTGCATCAAAAGCAGCCTTGTCAATTTCAATTTAAAAAAATTTAGTTAAGGGAATCACTACAAATGATGAATCAATCGTTCCTCCAAAAGTTATTACTGGTCGCAGTGATATTTCTGCTACCCCTTGTTGCAAAAACGCAAGATGACCCTGTGGCACGTTCATGGAATAAACCGGTTCAACCCATCCGCATCATTGGTAATATTTACTATGTTGGCGCAAGCGAAGTTTCTTCTTACCTCATCACTACGCCGAAAGGTCATATCCTGCTCGACAGCGGCTTGGCTGAGACTGTGCCGCTGATACAAGCAAACATCAAACAACTTGGATTCAAGCTTGAAGACGTAAAGATTCTACTCAACAGCCACGCCCATTACGACCACGCAGGCGGACTTGCGACCTTGAAAGAATTGACAGGCGCAAAGCTTTTTGCAAGCGTTGCCGATGCCGAACTGTTAGCCAATGGCGGCAGAGGTGATTTTGGCTTCGGCGATAAATACCCTTACAAACCTGTTAAGGCTGACCGCACGTTCCGCGATAAAGAGACCATTGAATTTGGCGGCATTACAATCACTGCGAGAATTACTCCAGGTCACACGAAAGGCTGCACGACCTGGACAATGAAGGTGAAAGAAGGCGACAAGAGATATGATGTCGTCATCATAGGCAGCGCCAGCATTCCCGGTTATACGCTCACCAACAATGCGAAATATCCAAACATCATTGCTGATTATGCTTACACGTTTAAGCTTTTGAAGTCCTTGCCTTGCGATGTGTTTTTAGCTCCTCATGGCAGTTTCTTTGCTTTGCTGGAAAAATTGGAACGGTTGAAGAAAGACGAGAAGACCAACCCTTTCATTGACCCGCAAAGTTATCGCGCTTATCTTGAGAGAGCAGAGAAAACCTATCTCCAACAACTCTTGAGAGAACAACAATCAAAATAGTATTTTCATCACCTTTCATTGAGGGATGTCCTAAATTTGTGGTGCTATTTGATAAGTCGCAAAACAAAGCATAGGTTTCGCGTCAAAATAAAGGGCAGGCAAATCTTTGAACGCTGGTGTTTAGAGTACCGCCTTCAGGCGGAATCTTAAGATAGTTCAAGATTCCGCCTGAAGGCCAATGGCATTAAGTTAAGGATTCACCGACGCGGAATCACAAAGTTAGTGAAGGCAAGTAGTTGAATCCATTGAAGACTCAAAAACGGATTTTTCTTAACTTAATGCCATTAGCCTGAAGGCGGTACTCTA
>JANMSG010001002.1:0-7159 GCA_031389065.1 Acidobacteriota bacterium
GTGAGGTAGCGGTAACTGTCTAGTCTGCGCCAGTCTTGCGCCGTAAATGACTTGAAAAGCCAGCGGGACTTCGTTCCAGTCAACCGCAGACTAGACAGTCTACGCTACATTCAGGATTCCTATAGAATCTATGGCTTAGCAGCTTTGAAGTTGTCAAAAATTACTTTGCCTCCGGCATTCACTTCACTCTGCCAGGTGCCTGCTTTTAACTCAAAGAGTATTCCTGTTAAAGGTACGCTCGCCGTGTTCCACGCTTCGCTGTGTAGCACTGCCCAACTGCCAGGTATTCCTCCATTGTCTGCTGCTGCCTCAAATATCACCGCCCCGCTTGAGCTATCGTGTCTGATCCTCAAATATCTATGGTTTGTTGCGTCATAGCTTCTACTCGATAGCGTTGTCTTGCTTCCCTGTATGCGCTTCTGTAGAAAAAACACGCCAGCTTCGACGTACATTCGATAATAATTATTTACATCCGGTCCGATTGTCAGCATGGCATCTGCCGTGGTGTTAACCGCAGCAGCTTGCACCAATTCCACATAGCAGTAGGCGCCACTGAAGTTGAAGAAAGCAGCCGATCGTATACCGTTGTAGTGCGACCCAGACGTGCCGGTTAGCAGCGCTCCGATCTCGAACCGCTGATTCATCTCGACTGCCGGTAAATTTGCGTCCGTGTATCCGCTAAAGAGATTATTTGGCGTCCACTTGGTTGTATCCAATAAGTTGTCATTGAAATCGTCTATCAACAGAATCGTTTCAGTAGGAGGCGAGGACACATAAGTGTAGCCGTTTGCGAGTGTGCCACTCTGCCCATCACTGTTGGTCACCACCACATTGACTGCTCCTGCGCTATGCGATGGCGTAAGCGCGGTGATTGTGCTGCTGCTCACTACATTGACATTGGTTGCCGCTGCTCCGCCAAAACTCACACTGGCTCCGCTTGTAAAATTTGTTCCGGTAAGCGTCACAGATGTGCCACCGCCAGTGCTCCCGGAGTTGGGGCTGATTGATGTCAGGGTTGGTGCCGCAGGCGGCGGCGCAGTATAGGTGTATCCATTGGTCAGGCTGCCGCTTTGGTTGTCAGGATTGGTAACCAATACATTGACCGCACCTGCCGCATGCGCAGGCGTCGTCGCAGTCAGCGTCGTCGCACTCGTCACGTTGACATTGGTTGCTGCTGCTCCGCCAAAGCTGACACTTGCCCCGCTGACAAAGTTGCTTCCACTGATCGTCACGCTCGTTTGGCCGCTGGTGGACCCGGAATTGGGAGTGACTGCGTTTACCATTGGCGCAGGCACAGGGGGCGGCGAACTGCCGCCGCTTTTCGCCAATATCGTCGTGTCATTTTTCAAAGCGCCCGGCGAGGCGTTCAAATAGGTTGAGGGCGACAGGACAATCTGATCGAGGGAAAGCCCGTCCTCTCTTACCTGTATCCTGATGGTGTGCGTACCCGTCGTCTGAAAATAGATGGACGGCCCCAGTACACCTACCCCCCAACCGTTGTCTTGCCATCCCCACCCTTGCAAAGCGCAACCGGAACAGTCCTCAAGGTTGTATTCGGTTGCCGAGGTCGTGCCGATGCGATACCTTGCTGCACCTGTACCGTCAACAGCATCGGAAAATTGCACGAAAACCGAATCATTCCCCCAATAATCATTCAAGGCTTTGCCTCGCATCCACAGGTGATAGGCAGTAGCTGCTTGCGCCGTGAAAGTCATCTCAAAATAATTAGTCGGATTGGCAAGCGCGGCAGTGATTTTCGGCGTTCCTGCATCTGGGTTGTAGATGCGAGCCCCACCAGCTGCCGAACCATCAGCAACGCTTTGCCAGTTGCCCACTTTCACCGCTGCCTCTGAGGCATACAACACAACATCGCTTGCAGGGGGTGGCGGGGGCGGCGAAGCAGGATCAAGGCGTCCCCACCAAGTTCCCCAACGATCAACTCCTCCCGAAGGAGCGGCGGCGTATGATTGAATCGTCCAGAATTCTGTGCTGTTTAACGGGTCAATGACCGTGTTGCTATAATCGCCCCATTTGTTTCGCGTGCCGCTGTTGACTTTGTAATAAGGAGCCTGACCATCTTTGAGCGTGGCGCGGTCTCGCAACGTATTAACAGGGTCTGCGGCAGCGCGAAACGCATAGCCAGCCCCTGCGTACTGCGTCGCTGAAAATTGCGAATATCCGATCAGCGCATCATTGTTTTGATTGACTGCGATACTTGGAAATCCGTAGTAGAGATTGCCTGCGGCATCGTCTATGCGACCACGCTGCTGGATGATACCGCTTGTGGTCAATTGCCACCACTGTACGGAACTGCGTGTTGCCGCTCCTCCGGCGGGCAGAAAGACTGTCTGCACACACCAGAGTGAACCATTGCGATAGACGGTATTTTGGACAACCGAATCACCCGTGTTAATCTTACGCACAGAGCCAAGCTGAGGCGCGAAGTCTGCGCCTCCTGGCGGCGCACTATCCCAGGGGTTCGGCGTAGACGGGAAGGCGACTCCGAGAGTCAATACTTCGGAACCCACAGCACCGCTAATCGTGCTGAGCCGCAGGTAGCCGCTGCCAGCGGAATTGCCATTCCAATTCTCCAGGATATACATGGTCGGGAGGGTATCGTCATAAGTCACGGCAGGAGTTGGAGAGTTGCCGGAAGAATCCTGAAACAGAGTGAATGGACTCCCCGCTGCCGCGTAGAGGCTGGCTTTATCGAAAACATAAATATTGGAAGTGACGAATCCCTTATCACTGATTCTGTAACTGTTGGCAGTTACGGTAATCCAATTTCTGTTGAATCCAATATTGGGATAATCTCCAAACACTGTATTGGAAGAATCGAAATCTATGTCGTAGAGATTCCAGTTGCCCGTCGGATCGTTGGTCTGGGTTACGCCTATGAGAAGCGAAGAGTTTGGAGCGCGGAAATCAGTCAGCGCAACAAATATCCAGCGGCTGCCATAAGGATCATAATAGACTCTGGGGTCGAACACATTGGCATGACCAAACGCCGCCCAAAATCCATTGAGTGAAATGGTGCTGATGGCACTGCCGGTTTTGGTCTGGATACGCACCTGACTGTTGAGAGCCACCAGCAGATGATTCGGACCAACCGCTCCATGCGTATCCGAAGGAATTCGCGTATTGTCGTCATCGAGCGCTGAAAAATTGGACGTCAATGCCGGTGAAGGTACGGAAGGTTCGACTCTGGAACTTGCCGCGCCCGTTGCATCACTGGGCGTAAAAGCGCCCGCAGGTATTGGTTTATTGCGCGTTGCTTCGTCTTTTTTCAGGGGTTCGTGTATCGCTAACGCTCTTCGCATTGGGGGAGCTAAATGCTCTTTATTCGCGAGATCAACAAAATTCACCATTGCCCTTTGCGAAGCGTTACCCTGCAATGTCGGCGCTTGTTGCCTACCGTTTTGTATGGTTTGCTCACCTGCACTTTGCTGCGTAGAGATCGCGGCGTTTGCCAGCCAATCTCTGTCCATTAGCAGAGATATTCCAACAAACAGTGTCAGAATCCAAAAAGGCATTCCGATAAAACGCCGCAGTTTATTTACCTGAAATATGGTTCGCAGTGATGAGTACAGCTTCACCTTAATAGTTCCTCCCTGTAATTAAAAAAACGGTTGTCTAACAAGGCGTGAAAACAAAGTCACGACAAGGTATTAAAGAGTTCATCTCTACATATAATAGAAACTCTAAAACCTCTGATTCTTTGAAAAATACTTTCACAGACTTGAACCGTAGAAGTTCTGCCGTGACTTCCTATTTCTGTTTGTAATGCCTGTCTCGATTGCGACGATGGGTTGAACTCCTTGAATGAACTGGGAAAAATGTAGGTTTGTTTGAATACCTGAAAGTAATACTTTTCTTCAAAGCGGTAAATGAGCTACTCTATCTTTTCCACAGGAGGCATAAACCTCACTATGGCGCTTCATCCTGAAAAACTTTTGGCAACTTTGCCATGAAAGGCAGATATCCATATTGCTCGCTCAGGAACAAACTCCTGTTATAACTCTCTCTGAACCAATCGAAGATTCCTATACGCTTTCACCTATGCAGCAAGGCATGCTCTTTCATAGTCTCTATGCGAGTGACTCCGGCGTAGAAATCGAGCAGATGATTTACACCCTGCACGAAGATTTGCAGGTTGAGGCCTTCATGCTCGCCTGGCAGCGCGTTGTTGATCGCCATGCCATTCTGCGAACCGGCTTTCGATGGGAAGGAGTGGATGAGCCCATACAGCAAGTCCATCGCGCAGTCAGCCTTGAGTGGCGCAGAGAAGACTGGCGCAGTTTTTCTAAAGAGGAACAGCAAGGACGACTTACCGCTTATCTTCAAGAGGATCGGCTACAGGGATTCAAGCTAACGGAAGACACACTCCATCGCCTGGCGCTTTTTCGAATCGGCGAAACTGATTACGTATTCGTCTGGACCTTCCACCACGCGATTATAGATGGTCGCTCCTTGATTCTTGTGCTGCAGGAAGTCTTCGCATTCTATGAATCGTTGGTAAAAGGCGAAGCGTTGCAACTACCACTGCCGCGCCCCTACAGCGATTATATTCACTGGCTGGCAGAGCAGGATTTATCAAAAGCAGAAGCCTACTGGCGCGACCTGCTCAAAGGCTTCACCTCTCCTACTCCTTTGCCTGGCAGCCGCAGCGGTCATATTAACGATCATCAGGATTACACAGAGCAAGAGGCACACCTGTCGGCAGAGCTTACCAACACTCTGAGAATGCTGGCTAAAGAACACGGCGTGACGCTCAACAATATTGTGCAAGGAGTTTGGGCGTTGTTGTTGAGCCGTTACAGTGGTGAAGAGGATGTGGTTTACGGAGCCACAAGAGCGTGCCGCGGCTCGGCTCTCGAGGGCGCAGATTTTATCGTCGGACCTTTCATCAACACGCTTCCAATGCGCATGAGTGTGCCTTCTGATATGGAGTTGATCGAATGGCTCAAACAGATTCGCCAACAACATTTTGCCTTGCGCGAATACGAACACACGCCACTGATAAAGATTCAGGAATGGTCAGAGGTGCCGCGCGGCAGACAATTGTTCGATAGCATTCTGGTTTTTCAAAATTATGAGTTGGATTCCTACCTGCGCTCGTTTGGTGAAAGCTGGGCGAACCGCGAATTTCAAATTCTCGAACTGACGAATTTTAAGCTGGCGCTATCGGGCTGGGCCGGGCCGGAATTGCTGTTAAGAATTGCTTATGACCGGCGCAATTTCGATGACGCCCTGATCAAGCGAATGCTTGGGCATCTAACGACGTTGTTGAAAAGTTTCGCGCTCAATCCATTACAACCCCTCTGTGAATTGCAAATGCTGACCCAGCAAGAGCAGCAACAATTGCTCTTTGAATGGAACGATACGAAGGCAGAATATTCTGACCAACTCTGCATTCATCAACTATTTGAAACTCAGGTAGAGCGAACCCCTGAGCGTGTAGCCGTGATCTTTGAAGGCGAACATTTGACCTATCGCCAATTGAACTTGCGGGCAAATCAACTGGCGCATTACCTGCGTTCACTGGGCGTACAAGCGGAGCGCCTTGTCGGAATTGCTATGGAGCGTTCACTGGACATGATTGTCGGCATTCTAGGCATTCTCAAAGCAGGCGGAGCCTATGTGCCTCTTGACCCGGCCTACCCGCAGGAACGCCTGGCAGCAATGCTTGAAGATGCGCGACCTATTGTTTTGCTTACCCAACAGCGCTTGCTTAAGAATTTTCCTGAGCCTGAGGCTCGCGTCATCTGCATAGATTCTGATTGGCAAGGTATCGAGCAAGAGAGCGAAACAAACCCTGTCACGGAAGCAACATCACAGACGTTAGCTTATGTGATCTACACTTCCGGTTCGACGGGCAAGCCAAAAGGCCTGATGATCGAACATCGCTCGCTGGTAAATTACACAGAGGGCGCAAGTTTAGAATTCGCCATTGAACAAGGTGATCGTGTTCTGCAATTTGCTTCCATCAGTTTTGATGCCAGTGCCGAAGAGATTTACCCCTGTCTGACAAGCGGGGCGACGCTCGTAGTGCGTAATGAATCTATGCTCGCTTCGATTTCAACCTTTCTTGAAACGTGTAGGGAGTGGGGAATTACGATACTGGATTTACCAACCGCTTACTGGCACGAGATGGCTGCGCAACTTGCTGCTCAGAAGATGGCGCTGCCACCTTCCCTGCGTTTACTCATTATCGGTGGAGAGCGTGTCTTGCCTGAACGCCTGTCCATGTGGCACAGAAGTGTTGGTGAGGGAGTGCAACTCGTCAATACCTACGGTCCCACCGAAGCCACCATCGTCGCTACAAAATGCGATCTGACGAGTGCAGTTCTATCATCTCAGTCTTCACAAGACGCACCGATAGGGCGCGCCGTTCGCAACGCACAAACCTATATACTTGACACCAATCTGCAACCTGTACCTGTCGGTGTTGCCGGTGAGCTGCTCATCGGCGGCGCAGGACTTGCGCGTGGCTATCTGCATCATCCTGAATTGACCGCAAAAAATTTTATTGCCAACCCTTTCAGCAAAGACCCTGATGCAAGGCTCTACAAGTCTGGCGACCTGGCGCGCTTCCTGCCAGACGGGCAGATAGAGTTTTGCGGGCGCGTAGATCATCAAGTGAAGATTCATGGCTTCCGTATTGAACTCGGAGATATCGAATCGGCTATTCTGGCTCACCACTGGATTCAAGATGTGATTGTCATCGCCAGAGAAGATACGCCAGGCGATAAACGTCTGGTGGCTTATCTTGTTCCCACTTCAGAAGGTACTTCTAAAGAGGCGACGCTGATCGAAGAAGTGCGTTCGTTTCTCAGAAATAAATTGCCCGCCTATATGGTGCCTTCCGCGTTTGTCACGCTCGTTGCTCTGCCCATCAATGCCAACGGTAAAGTTGATCGCCGACAGCTTCCCGCTCCGGATCAGACGCGCCACACAGTGAGCCGCGACTACACGAAGCCCAAGAATCCTTTGCAATATCAACTGGTGCAAATCTGGGTAAGCCAATCTCCATATCGCGCAACGGCGGCTGGATGAAGCACACCAGGTTCTCTCAGCGCTGGAGCAAGGCGGCGGCAAGCATCCCGCCGTCGCTCATAACCTGGCCTACATCCAGTTGCTCAAGGGCGACCTCGATGCC
>JANMSG010001015.1:0-3478 GCA_031389065.1 Acidobacteriota bacterium
GCGCTGTAACTTTCTCGTCAGTGTAGAGCTTTTTGTTTATTGTGAAAGTCTCGTACGGTTCGTTGAAAGCCATCGCGGCGATGTCATTAATCATAAAACTCGCAGCCCCTGAATAGTTATTTCCCAAAACGATCACGCAGACCTCGTCATCAATGTAGCGATGAATCTCGCATTGAAATCCGGGGCTGCGCCCGCTCATGCGAGTGACTTTCCGATTCAACCTCTTGCCGAGAAACCAACCGTAGCCGACATTTTCAACGTGCGGCGTAAATATCTTTTCAATTGTGGCACGTTTGAGAAGCTTTTCTGTGTAGAGGGCGCGATCCCATTTGTATAAATCCTCAAGGGTTGAATAGAGTGAGCCGTTGCCGGTTTTGATTGTCCAATCCAGATACGGCACTTTCTCGAAGCCATCAAAACCGACAGGCGTATAACCCGAAGCTACGTTTTTTATGAGCCTGAGGGCGTTGCCATCGTGCGCCGTGTCCTGCATACCGAGCGGGTCAAAGATATTCACTTTCAAGAATTCGCCGTAGCTTTTGCCTGAAACTTTCTCAATGATGAGGGCGAGTAGATTGTAGTTCGAATTGCTGTAATCGTAGCGCGCGCCGGGTTGAAAATTCAGCGGTGTGTCTTTGAACTTATCAATAAGGTTTGCGGTTGTTTGCGGGAAGCGCGACCAGTTGTTGTACTCTGGAAAGTTGTTGACATTCGCAATTCCAGACGTGTGTATCAGGAGGTGTTGAATCGTAATCTTCTCACCGTTCGGATAATCGGCAAGGTATTTCTTCAATGGGTCATTGACGCGTAACATGCCGCGCTCTTCCAAAAGCATGATGGCCGCAGCCGTAAATGTTTTCGAGACCGAAGCGAGGTGAAACTTGGTCTGCGAGGTGTTCACCACATCCAATTCATAGTTCGCCATGCCATAGCCTTTGCTCAGGAGCACCTTACCTTTTCGCGCAATCAGCACCGCGCCGTTGAAAGCTTTCAGTTCGAGGTAAGGTTGCATGTAGGCATCCACTTTGGTTTCAATGTCGTTACCCTTAGCCGCGCCAGCTTGAACGTGCGTTTGTCCAGAGAGGAATATTTGTGGAGCCACGAACACAAAGAAGATTGCATGTGCAAACATTTTCGATTTCATAATTGCCTCCTGCCCAGGCTCAATGATTGCTTAATTTTCTACTTTTCGGAGCCGGCTTGTAGTGCCTCTCTGATGCCTTTTATCATCTCTCTTATGTCAGCATCCGAAAGATTCGTCATCACGGCAATAATGATGCCTTTGTCGGGAAGGATTTGGAGTTCGCTTCTCGCTCCTGCTTGATTGCCGCCGTGCAGGATGACTCTCTGCTCGCCGAATTTAGAGACACTCCAGCCAAAGCCATAGCCTGTCTCTTTTCCCTCTTTGGCTTTTCGCTCCGTCCACATCTGTTCAAGAGAGCTTTGCTTGACGTACTTACCTGCGTTGACGGCAATGGCGAATTTCACCAAATCTACAGCCGTAGAAACCAAGCCGCCGCCTGGAATTTTGCCGCTCGTATCGTGCAAAGGGGCGTTGATAATGCCACCGACTTTGACCTGTTTTCGCGCCCCTTCTGACAGCATCAACATACTATTGATATCCACCTTCACATAGCCGCGCGCTCTATCCTGGATGATTGCGAATACATCATCGACGCGTGTGCGCTCCATACCGGCCGGTTGAAAAATATTCTTTTGCAGATACTCTTCATATTTCATTCCCGAAGCGCCTTCGAGCACGCAGCCGAGCGCCACGTACCCGTAGGTTGTGTAGCTGAACTTTGCACCCGGCTCAAAAAGCAGAGGGTCATCTTTGAAGGCTTTCATGGAATCAATGACCGATGAGAAATGCTCTGTGCCTGCGGCTTCCACACGGTTTTTGTAGTGGCGTATGCCGCTTTGATGGGTCAGCAAATGTCTGACGGTTATCACCGAACCCTTTTCTGGAAATGCGGCACAGTATTTTTGTATCGGCGCATCGAGGTCAATTTTGCCTTGCTCGACAAGTTGCATCACAGCGGTTGCCGTCATCGCCTTTGCGACTGAGGCCGTGCGATAAGCCGTCGTCGCTTTCGCCGGAACCGCATTTTCAAGGTCAGCCGCGCCAAAACCTTTACTGTAGCGAAGCTGATTGTTGACGGCGATTGCTACGGAGAGACCGGGAATGCTGAGTTTCGCCTTTTCGCTTTCGATGATGGCTTCGATTTTTTTTACGGTCTCTTGCGGAAGCGTTGCAGGCTGTTGCGCTTTGCTTGCTGTTGCGGCAAACAGCAGCAACAGAATGGCGAAAAGCGTCTTGCTGATTTTCTGCAAACGAGAGTTGATATCGTTGGGCAAATTTTCTACACCTATATTCATATTTATCCTCTTTGAATCCCTCTGGTTTCCCGTCAGAGACACAATGCCCTGACGAAATAAAAGTTCGACATCAAAAGCTAACAGCTTTTCCGGTTATGTGTCTTGAACCGTAGGAACCTTTTTAGAACTAGATTAGCGCGTTCGGAAAGTGCTGCGGAATTTGCCAGGCAACATCCCTGTGTAGCGTTTGAAGGTGCGCGAGAAGTGGCTCTGATCTGCGAAACCAGCCAATAATGCGATGTCTGCGAGAGAAGCATCCGATGAAGAGAGTTGCCGCGAAGCAAACTCTATGCGAAGTTGGCGAACGTATTCACCAACCGTGCAGTTGTGAAATTTGCGAAAGGCGCGAGCGAGGTGTACCGCGTGAACGCCTGCGGAGTGGGCCAGTTCGTCAAGAGAGAGGGTCTCTTGAAAGCGCTCGCGCAAAATCTCTGTCACTTGTTCTAACCATTGTGGCGGTCGTTTGGGCGTGTCGTTGACACAGCGTCGCGAAGTTTCAGCCAACAGTTCTAACATCAAGCCTTGAATGGAAAGCGCAGAAATTTTATCCAGATGGTGAAACTCGTTATAAAGTTGTGTGGCAACACGAATTGGCATTCCGCCGCTGATTTCAACGGGAGTATCAAGAATCGCCGAATACTGGCGAGCGTAATCGAGCCAGCGCATATCGAGTTCGAGCAGGAAGTGATGACCGATGGCGTTGTGCGCTTCCGAGTGTGTCGTGTCGGGCGGATGAAAGGTGAGCGTCAGCGGACGACGCGAGTGTGTGTGGCTGCCAAGCGTCTCCACATAGTCGCCTGAAATGACGAAACAGAACTTCGCCAATTCATGCGAATGCTGAGGCAAGCGCAAGCCTTGCGAATAGATGCTCTCGGTCAGTCGAAACCCCGAGATTTCGCACGAATTTGATTTGCGTCCAAAGAAGTGGCCTGCCGGTAATATTTGCGACATGAAATCCCCTCACGAATTCTAACATTAACTGTAACTGATTAGGTCAAAAAGGAGATTTTAGCTGATTAGCTATTTGATAACAAAGTGGAAGTAAAACTACCTGAAACCATCGAAGAATGTCATAGCTTGATTGGCCATCTTTTATCCA
>JANMSG010001043.1:0-3046 GCA_031389065.1 Acidobacteriota bacterium
GTTGATAAAAGCGGGTATTCCTGTTCGCGGGCAAGTGTTATCACTTTCTCCGCTTTGGTCTCGGCGATTTCATAAGGGTAAACGACCGCAACGCCTACACCTTCTCTATGAACCTTGAGCATAATAATGAACGCTTCGCCCTCTGACTTATGAAAAATTGTGGTTAAAACATAAATGACAAACTCCATTGTTGTATAGTCGTCATTGTGCAGAAGCACCTTGTAAAGCGGTGGCTTTTTCAGCTTCTCCTTACTTTTCGTGACGGTTAATTCGTCGTTTTGAAAATCCTTCTTTGGCATAAGTTTCTATTTTGCATTGACGGAATAGACTTTTCCACGCTAATTGTACAGATTACTTTGGTAGCGAACCAAAAGTAATTCTGATAATTATTTTGTCATCAATTGCCACGTGCTTCAGCTCGTGGTCAGCGGGAAAGAAAAAAGACTGGCTTTAGCCGAATCACAAAATGAGATTTCTTCCTTATGACTTTAGCTTAAGCGGAAAGGAGGATTGATTGTTTCCTTCTCTTTGGCTCAAGCCAAGGGGTTCTTGCTGACCTTATCCATTATCAAGCATTGCTTTTGGTTCACTAACCTTATTTTTAACTCACTAAGGAATTCTACATAATGATAGTCGGAATACTAGGCGGCGGACAACTCGGCAGAATGCTTGCGATGGCAGGTTACCCATTAGGGCTTCGATTTCGCACACTTGACCCGTCAGCCGCAGCGCCCGCAGGACATCTCACCGAACATTTCGTTGATGATTTTACAGACACCGACGCACTATCGCGTTTTGCGGTGGGACTCGATATTGTGACCTATGAATTTGAAAATGTGCCCGTTGATTCGGCGCGTTTTCTAAATCGCCGCGTTCCAGTCTTCCCACCGCCTGAGGCTCTGGAAACCTCACAAGACCGATTGGTTGAGAAAAGTTTCTTTCAAGATTTAGGCATTCCTACACCACCTTTTGTTCGCGTCGATAGTTGGGAAGAGCTTGAACACGCAATAAAGACCATAGGCTTGTCGGCGCTCTTGAAGACGCGGCGATTCGGTTACGACGGCAAAGGACAATACATATTAAGTAAAGATGAAGATGCCGTTTTAGCCTGGCAAACGCTCGGCGGCGTTCCTTTGATTTTTGAAAACAAGATTGAGTTTGAGCGCGAAGTTTCAATCCTCGCTGTGCGAAGCACGACGGGCGAAACCTTATATTATCCGCTTGTCGAAAATCATCATGAAAAAGGAATGCTGAGACTCTCGCTTGCTCCATCGCCGAATCTAACAGGCGACCTGCAAAAGCAAGCCGAAGATTATGCAAAGCGCGTGTTGGAGGCGCTGAATTATGTTGGTGTTTTGGCGATAGAGTTTTTTCAAAAAGAGGGACAATTGTACGCCAACGAGATGGCTCCGCGTGTTCACAATTCCGGGCATTGGACGATTGAAGGCGCAGAGACCAGTCAATTTGAAAATCATTTACGGGCAATTTTAGGAATGCCTCTCGGTTCAACTTCAACCAAAGGGTATTCTGCGATGATCAATTTAATCGGGGCGATTCCGGATCGTCGCGCCGTGCTTGCAATTGCTGACGCACACCTTCATCTGTACGGCAAAGCAGTGCGTCCGAATCGCAAAGTAGGTCACATCACTTTGCGTTGTGAAAGCGAGGCGTCCTTGCAGAAACAGTTGGAACAACTACGTTCATTGCAGGGCATCGAACAGCCTGATATTTGAAAAAGTTTGCGGATGAATTGCAGATTATTTGTTCGGAGCAATGATGTCCGAGCGTAAAAATTGATCGAGGATTTCGGCGTACTTACTGCTTCGTTCTGCTATCTCGCTATCGGTTTCTTTCAATTCGCTGCGTAATTGAAAGAGTTCATCAGCGATTTGCAGTGCGGCAAGAATAGCCACGCGCAGAGAATCAACGGTCATGGTCTGGCGAGCGATTTCATTCATGCGACGGTCAACGTGCGCCGCCAACTCATTGATGTACTCCGAACCGTGTTCGCTACGCAGGTTGTACGTCTGATTGTAAATGACTACTTTGAATGACTGGCTTGGCGTGTTATCCATAATCTTGCGCGCTCTTTTGAATCAAACCGAGATGATTGAAAAGCCTGTAAAAACGGCATGAAAATCATTTCTTCAATGACTCTACCGCATCCAAATCAAGCATCGAAATGGCGTCGAGCATTGCTTCAATCTTTAGCCTGATGGTGTCGCGTTCATTGAGTAAACGCTCCACTTGTAACTCAAGGCGTTCCTTTTCCTCGTTGAGCATAGAGACATCACGCCTCAAACTCAAGACCTCGCGTTCGAGGGACTCTCGAGCCTGCCGCTCGCGTTTGAACTGCTCTATCGTGCGGTAAATTTTATCTTCAAGATTGGCGAACTTTTCAAGACCGTAAATTCCGCTCACAAAATCCCCCTCTTCAGGTTTTAGGTTTTAGGTGCCAGGTGTTAGTAAGACCCAAATACATTTTCTTCACTAATACCTGACACCTAAAACCTAAAACCTACTATCTGAGTTGTGCCGCAAACTGCTGCTCTAACAATCCTCTGACTCGTTCGTGAATCTCTGTTACTTCTTCATCTGTGAGAGTGCGTTCATCGCTTCTGTACGAGACGCGGAAAGCAAGCGAGCGCAACCTCTCCGGCATCTCTTTGCCCTTGAACATATCAAAAATCGTCACCGAAACAATCTCGCGAATGCCCAAATCTTTAATTGCCCTCTCAATGTCTCCCCAGAAATGTTGGTCTGGAACGAGCGCGGAAATATCTCTGGATATTCCGGGGAATCTGGGCAACGATTTATAGGTGACTTGCTCTGTAGAAAGCTCTAACAAATTGCCAAATTCAATTTCACCCACAAAGACAGGCTGGCGGAATTTGTACAAGGAAGCAACTCGTGGATGAAGACGACCAAACCGCGCGATCACTTCGCCGTCTCTGCTGAAAACCGCTGACTGTCCGGGATGGAGGTATTCTACACTTGCAGGCTCAATTGTAAAGCCTGAGACGTTCAAGCCGCCTACAACAGATTC
>JANMSG010001046.1:0-3855 GCA_031389065.1 Acidobacteriota bacterium
GGAACGAAGTCCCGCTGGCTTTTCAAGTCATTCTCGGCGCAAGATTTGCGCAGACTAGACAGTCTACGATACCTCACCTGCTCCACAAATCATCTAGGAGAGCTATATATCCGGTGGTTGCTGCAAAACTCAATTGCGTAAAAATCTGCAAGCCACTTCCACACAAACGATCTATCATCGTGCAACTTAAACTTGTTTTATTGAAACTAATGCCGACAAAGTTGGTTGTAGAAACCGACAGATTAAAAAGATTGGCAAGCTATTTGACGCGCAATGCGTAACTAAAATTCAAGCATTGGTGTTGTTATTACGGAGTAAGTTTGATAAAGCTTACCCATTCAGAACAGTAGAGGTGAAACTATGAGATTTTTAATCGCGTGTTTTTTAGCAATGAATCTGCTGGCTTTTTCAGGATGCAGTGAAAATAACTCAGCATCTAAGCATGAGGCTTATTCTGGGAGCGCTCCGTCTCTAAGTGCTACGACGCCAGATCTACGGGAGGCCAAAGGGGATTCAGAAGCGCCGCTGAACTATGTAAACGCGCAATCCGACAAGGGCTCGGCAGGGAAAGTCGGTACCGCACAAGCTACAACCGAAGTCATCGAACGCAAAATCATTCGCAACGGCAAGCTGACTATCGAAAGCGACTCGCCAACCGAAGGGCAGCGCAAAATCACTTCGATTGCCGAATCCTTAGGCGGGTTTGTCATCACCTCGGAATTCAAACAAGGCGGACCAAATTCAAGCGAATCGGTCATCATCACGGTTCGCGTTCCCGCCACACAATTCAACGAAGCTCTGGAAAAAATCAGGACAACGGGCAATCGCATCATCAATGAAAATGTCACAGGGCAAGACGTGACCGAAGAATTTCTGGATTTGGAAGCGCGCATAAAAACCCAAAAGGCGCTTGAAGCGCAATTCCTGGAAATCATGAAGCGGGCGCAAAAAGTTTCCGACGCCCTCGAAGTGCAAAGCGAAATCGCCAACGTCCGCACAGAGATTGAACGTATGGAAGGACGCAAACGCTTTCTGCAAAATCAAGCTTCGCTTTCAACCATCACAATCACGCTGCAAACCCCTACGCCGATTCTCATCGCTACATCAACAACGGGTTTTGGTCACAGTATCAAGCAGGCATTTGCCGAAGGTATAGACCTTGCCGCAAATATCGTTTTGGGTTTGATTCGTTTGATTATTGTTTTCATTCCTATCGCGCTTTTCATCCTCTTACCTTTGGGTCTGGTATTGAGATTTTACCTTCGCCGTATGCGCGCAAATAAAAAAGCGGAGCCGATTGCGCAAACCCAAAGCTGATTTCCGAGGGTGATTTTTCCGCAAGTTCTCGCTAGAATGTAACCCGTAGTGAAAAACCTTTTTTATTCTTTGGGCAAGCTCAACAGGCTTGCCCTATTTTTTATGATTGATAATGTTGAGAGTTATTTTCGCCTGAATTTCAGTTGTGATATTTGCTGGTGATGGGCATACGACGGTCGCGCCCGAAAGCGCGCGGCGTGATCTTTATGCCTGGCGGCGATTGACGACGCTTGTACTCGGCAGCATCTATGCGATTGATGACCCAGCGCACCGTCTCCATCGAAAAGTCCATTTGCGCGATGGCTTCCGCGCTCATGTCTTTTTCAACATAGGCTTCGATAATCGCGTCGAGCACGTCATAAGGCGGCAAGGTATCTTGATCTTTTTGATCAGGTCGGAGTTCAGCAGATGGCGGACGCGTGATGATGTATTCAGGAATCACAGGCTTTTCATCGCGCTCGTTGACGTATTCGCAAATGCGATAAACTAAAGTTTTTGGCACATCTTTTAACACCGCAAAGCCGCCAACCATATCCCCGTAAAGCGTCGAATAGCCAACGCTCATCTCGCTCTTGTTGCCTGTTGAAAGCACCAAGCCGCGAAACTTATTCGACAGTGCCATCAAAATATTTCCGCGAATGCGTGCTTGCAGATTTTCTTCGGTTACGTCTGACGACAAGCCCGCAAAAATCGGCGCAAACATTTTCAGGTAATCCTCAAACGCATCCTGAATAGCGATGACTTGATAATGAATGCCTAAATTCTTTGCCAGGAGTTCGGCATCGCGCCCGCTTTCAGACGCCGAATAATTGGTTGGCATAAAGACCGAGTAAACATTTTCGGCGCCAATGGCGTCCGCCGCTATACAAGCTGTGAGCGCCGAATCTACGCCGCCCGAAAGACCTATGTAAACTTTATCAAAGCCGTTTTTGCGGATGTAATCACCAACCCCCAACACCAAGGCGGCATAGACTTCGGCTTCTTCGGTGAGTCTGTGGTACTCCTCGGCAGTGACTGACACCTTGCCTGTTGAGTTTCGCGCACCGTCTTCGATTTCTAGAATGTAGAGCGAATCGTCCGTCTTGAGGCGAATCTTTTCACGTCGTCTTCGCGGGTCGTGCAAGCGTTCGGAAAAGACGCGCTCGATGTTAATGTCTGCGACGATTAAATCTTCTTCAAAGGCTTTGCCGCGAGCGATGATTTGCCCGCCTTCATTGATAATCAGGCTGTTGCCGTCAAAGACCAATTCATCTTGCCCGCCGACTAGATTGCAATAAGCCAGAGCGGCAGTATTATCTTCGGCGCGTGTGCAGAGCATACGTTCGCGGTCGTAGGTTTTGCCCGCATGATATGGCGACGCTGAGATATTGATTATCAAATGCGCGTCGCCCATCAAGGCTTGCATCTTGTCGGGGCCGCCCGGATACCATATGTCTTCGCAGATGTTTACGCCTATGCGCACATCGCCCCAGACATAGACGGGGTATTTTTTGCCCGCTTGAAAGTAGCGCTCCTCATCGAACACGCCATAATTCGGCAAGTAGGTTTTGTGATAAACATCAACGAGTTTGCCATCAACGATCACTGCTGCGCCGTTGTAGATGTCCGAACCATCCGTATCAACAAAACCTAAGATAATGAATTGTCCGTTTGAAGCAGCGATGATGCGGTCGAGGGCGCGGCGATTCTCTCTGGCGAAATGCGGTTTGAGGAGTAAGTCTTCGGGAGGATAGCCCGGCAGAGCCAGTTCAGGAAAAATGGTTATGTCCGCATTGACAGTGCGCGCGCGGTTCAAATAATCAACCATGAGGTCGGCGTTGCCATTCATGTCGCCGACCGTCGTGTTGATTTGCGCCATTGCGATTCTGAGGTTGTTCATGGGTCTTTGCGCTTTGTCCTTTATATTTTTTCTACCTGTAAGTGTAACGAAAAAATTCAGCAGATAAAGCGCAAAAAAGGTTTGCTTATTCCTGATCGAAGAATTTCAGAGCCATCGCGCCATGTGTTGCGGCGCCGCCCGCTCGCAAAGCCGCAGCAAGGAAAGCCGTTTCGGAAACTTCTTCGCGGCTTGCCCCGGCTTTCTTGGCGGCTTTCGCATGGGCTTCAATGCAGTAAGGGCATTGCGTTGTGAAGGCAACTGCCAGCGCGATGAGTTCGCGATATTTGACGGGAATGTGGCCATCCTGCCGTCCCACAATGTTGTTGAGATTGAGCCAGGCTTTGAACTCTTCAGGTGAAAGCTGCGACATATCTTTGAGCAGCTTCATATCATTTTCGTCGTGATAATGTGACATGGCAATTTTCTCCTTCTGGATTTCGGGGATTCCATCAAGCAGCCTTGGTAAAAGATTTTTCTATAGCTTCCGGCAGTTTCACGAAAACAAACATGGTAGCGGGATATATATAATCTTCACCGCTTTCATCAATGATGCGAATATCTCCGTCTTCGGCAGCGTCTTCGTCAGATAAGACGCGGTAGATTTTATGTACTTCAAGAGATGCAGGATAATCTGTATTATTGATGCAGACGGCAAATTG
>JANMSG010001079.1:0-5160 GCA_031389065.1 Acidobacteriota bacterium
GGCATCGAAGCGAGCCTTGGCAGCCGCCGGAGAAAGTTGGAAGCTCTCCGCTGGCATGTGGCAGTCGGAGCAGGCACGTCCGTTGCCACCGAACTTTTTGCGTGGGGGGTGCTTGAAGGCTGCACGGCCTCGCGCCACCGCATCACAGGGTTCCAGTTCGCAATTGATCTCTGTCGCGTCGTTTGGGTTTTGGTATTGCCCGAAGCCCGGGCGCGGGCTGATGATGGAAATCGCGCCGAAAAAGGCGAGCAAGGCGAAGAAGGCGAGCAGTTTAAATCTATACATAGTGGTTCTCCTTTTAAGAAAATGAATAGCATGGCGATTGAAAATACTCTCTTGCTTTTTTGCCTACTCACTTCCCCTTTTCCGTCTATTAGTGGATTGTCTGTGTAGCTTTACGCCAAGGTACGATTTAACCCGAACAGAAGTCGGAAAGTCACTAGGAAGGTCTCTAGGTTTGTAAGGAGTGATTATCGGTGAGTAAGCAGCCGCGAGCCTCGCGGCGAGCGCCTTTTTTTATCGCTCGTCAGCTTTCATTTTATGAGCCGGTTGCGAAGCGCCTTGGCTACGGCCTCTGTCTTAGAATGAACGTGGAGCTTTTCGTAGATTCGTTGCAAGTGAAATGAGATGGTGTGAGCGGTTACGCCCAGCTCGACGGCAGCGGTCTCGTAGTTGTGACCTACGGCCAGCATCTCTAGCAGCCTGATCTCGTGCGGGGTTAACTGCTCGTCGGGTGTTTCGCGCGGGCGAATCTCACGAAACAGCCTGACGACTTGATGCGCAACCTCCGGCGTCATCGGCGCACCTCCGTCCATCGCTTCCCGCAAACTCTCAAGCAGGCGCACCGGCGGAGTCTTTTTCAGCAAATACCCGCTTGCTCCTGCGCACAAGGCGTCGAAGATGCGCTCATCGCCGTCATAGACCGTGTGCATCAGCAATATCAATTCAGGGAAACGTTCCTTCAATATTCTGATGCCTTCAATACCATCCATCCCGGGCAGGCCAATATCTACCAACACAACATCGTGCTCGTCAGCACCGATGCGGTCGAGCGCCTCTTCCATCGAACGAAAACTGCCGGTGCAACAAAAGCCCTGGCTACCGTTGATCAGCGCTCCCAGGTATTCGCGGAATTTGCGCTGGTCCTCGATAATCGCCACCTTGATAACAGGCGGCGAAAGCGCAGGCAGTCTTGTATGGTCGTGCGTAGTCATTGTTTGAAGCGTATCTCTTCTCAGTCTCTACTAAAAACCCTCGACATGTCACTAGGTAGGTTCCTAGTATCGCATGTTTGTCGCAGTAAATATTTGGGCTTCGCTTTGCAGTCAGCAATCCTTGAGCCGGGGCTATCTGAGAGGCGTTTTCAGCGTTACCGCCGTGCCTTCGCCGTTGCCCGAAACCACTGCCAAGGTGCCCCCTAAGCGCTCAGCCCGCCGACTCATGCTCACCAGCCCATTGCCATCAAATGACCGACTCGTGTCGAAGCCTTTGCCGTTGTCTTTCAACTTCAGCACCAGCCAGCCGCCCTGACCCCTAAACTCGATGTCAGCCTGGGCGCACTCGGAATGACGGGCGATGTTGTTGACCGCTTCCTTAAATATCAGCAGCACCTCGCGACGAGTTTCCGTTCCCAAACGGATGTCTCGATCATCCATCGGCGCCTCAAAGTGAAAAGCGATATTGCGAGCCGAAAACACGTCGCTTGCGAAGCGCCGCATTCTCTTGACCAGATCAACGAGATGGTCTCTTGCCGGGTTGACCGCCCAGACAATGTCGCCCATCGAGTCAACCAGTTCGCGCGAGGTATCTGAAATCACCGAGAGAACTTCCCTCATCTGCTGATCAGAGTCGCCCGAGCGCCGCTGGGCGACCTCGCTGGCCATCGCAATCAATGACAGGTTTGCCCCGATGTCGTCGTGCAGGTCTGTGGCAATACGCGTCCTGATGCGCTCAAGCTCCAGGAGGCGCGCCACACGGTAGCGGTACAAAGCATAAGCAATCAATCCTACGAAGACTGCCCCCAGCCCCACAAACCACCAGCGCTGCCAGACCGGATGCAAGATTGTGAAGGAGAACGAGGCCGCCCTTTCGCTCATCACGCCTTCAGCATTGACCGCCCGCACAAGGAAGCGATAGCCGCCCGGCGAGAGATTGGCGAAATTAACCGCGCGTTGATCTGCGAGCGGGCTCCAGTCCTGGCTTCCACCTTCGAGTTTGTACTGATAACGCAGACTTTCACCCGGGCTGAACCCCAAAGCCACGAAGTCTAGCTGAATTTGATTCTTATCCGGAGCAAGTTCAAGGGAAGCAATCTCGGTTTCGCCGAGCGCCGAAATCGGCTGCGTCTCCCCGCCAATACGCAAGCCGGTAATCAGCACAGGAGGCGGCGAATGGGGCGGATCTGCTTGAGGGCTCAGGCGTGATAAACCGCTTTTGCCGCCAAACCACAGATCACCTTTTCGATCACGTAACGACACCAACACTTCCCCCGCAATCAAGCCATCGGCGACCGTAAACGGTTTGACGCGACCGGTTGCCGGGTCGAGCCGATCCAGTCCGCGTGCCGTGCCGACGTACAAGCGCCCGTACCCGTCTTCGGTGATGCAATTGATACTATTGCTGGAGAGCCCCTGAGCGGTTGTGTAGGTGATGAATTGAGGTCGCTCGGCGCTTGTGTCGTCCAGGCGAGCCAGGCCGCCCAGGGTCGAAGCGATCCACAAGCGGCCTGCCTGATCCAGATAGAGATCATAAATCGAGCCCGCCGGCAAGCCCTGCTCGGAGGTGAATAACTCGAAGCGGCCATCGCGGAAGCGAGCCAGGGTATTGTTTTCAAATCCAAACCAGAGATTGCCGGCGCGGTCTTCCGTGAACGCATGAGGGATCGGCCTTCTCAGTGACAGGCCGTCGGCCTCCCCGTAGTGGTGAAAGGTTTCTGTGGCGCGTTCCCAGCGCGTGAGCCCGCCCCGGGCTTCCGAGAAGGTGGCAATCCAAATATCGCCGCGCGAGTCCTCGTACAATCGGAAGACATCGTTGGAAGCCAATCCATCCTTGGTCGTGTAAATCGCCTTCGGCTCCGTGGTGGCGAGTTGTCGGACGTGATTGACTTTCGGATAGCGGACCAACCCTTGCCCGGTGGGGAACCACCATTCTCCGGCTTGATCCTGGAGGGTAAGCTGATGCCACCCCCAGCCGAAGTAGGTGAGGTGTCGAGGAAGTCGCGGGCGAATCGCTCGGAATTTTTTCCCCTCAAACCAACTGATTGGCGTCTCCGAGGAAAAGAGCGTCATGGCGCAGAGGTCTCTGGCGCGGCTTTCAAAGAGCGAGGAGACGCGAGACTCGCCAAGGCCATCGGCGTCGGTGTAGGTGGTAAAGCCGTTTCGCGCCAGCTTGAGCGCGCCGTTGTCGGTGCCAATCCATAGATTGCCATCGCGGTCTTCGGCCAGCGTCTGCACAAACAGTTTGCCCAGACCCAGCTCGCTTACATCGTAGCGAAATCGCGAGCCATCCCGACTGGTTTGAGGCACGAACTCGACGAGCGCCTCGCTCAAGCCGACCCACAACTGCCCCGTGGACGATTGAAAAAGCGATCTCGTATTCGATCTGGGAAGTCCGGTTTTCTCTGTGTAAACTTGGATGATCCGGGGCTGGTGGGTTCCCTGTTCCAGCGTGATCTGCGATAACCCTTCTCGTGTCCCGACCCATAATTGCCCTTCGGCATCGAGAGCCAGCGCCCGGACCTGGTTGCCCGGCAGACCATGTTCGGTGGTGTAACGCTGCGTACGGCCATCGGGCCAGCGCCGGTAAAGTCCGCTCCCAGCACCGATCCACAAGGTGCCCTGTTGATCCTCTACCAGGGCACGCACTATCATATCGTTGTCAACCTCTCGAGGAAGCCCAATCTCGACGACGCGAAGCGTCCATTCCCCATGGGTCTGTTCGAGCCGGTAGAGTCCACGTCCGGCACCACACCAGACGGCGCCTGTGCGTTCCTCCAGAAGCACGTTCACGACTCCTGTCGTTGAGTCATCATTCGGGTGGTAGAGGACGAACATCGGACGGCCCTTCGGGTCGAACCGGCACACGCCAAAGCCGGTGCCGACCCAATAGATGCCACTGCGAGTTTCCAGCACATCTTTGACGACCGGATGAAACAGTCCATTAGCGGTCGTGTAGTTGGTGAAGGTATAGCCATCGAAGCGTGAGAGTCCCTCGTCGGTGCAAAACCACAGGAAGCCGCGCGAATCGCGCACAATCCGGTTGACAGCGTTCTGCAACAGGCCGTCGGCGGTGGTGTAAGACTTGATCGGCAGATGCTCGGAATTTACCCTACCAAAAAAAAACAGCACCAGGGCGAGCACACACACCGTTTGATAAGCGATTCGCTTTCCATTCGACCCCGGCATAGGCGAGCCACCTCATTCTAAGCGGACTTGTTACCGCTCCATTATGCACAATGCAGGTAGGATTCAAAAGTGTCTGGATAAATGAGTAGATCAGCGCAGCGATGAAAACAGCAGGCAGCGCGATCAGAGTTCCCGTAACAAGGCAACAGAAAGCAACGCTCCGCGCGAGCTGTTTTTAGATAAGGATTTTCACGGTATTTTGTAGTAATATATGCACATTTATTAAACGTGAGTTCGACCTAAGAAAGAAAGGAATCCTTGAGATATGATTGAAATGTCCAAAAAACAAATCTTTCAATCTCAAGGAGTTCCTGTGAATAATCAGATTCTACCGCTTTTCTCAGATCTTGACGCCTTCTGCCAAACTTTTGAACCGACCTTCAAAGTGAAGTTACTCTACGGCTGAGATGTTTGGGGTCAGTCGTCCGCCTGATCTTTGGCGTTCCCTCTTGCGCAAAAGCGAAGGTTTCTGCCCGACTCCCTGCAAGGTTTGCTAGCGTATGAACTGAACCTCGCCCGCTCTCCCCCACCTGCTCAATATCACATCCTTGTCGCCGAACTGAGTCGCCCGGTAAATACCCGGTTTGATGAAGATGGAATCTCCATCCAAGGCGAGCTGAATCGCCTTGTTCACGGTGCGGCAGGGGAAGTCATAGGAGCAATCTGCGTTGGACGGACTGGCTTGGGGATCAACGTAGCGCGCTCCTTTGATAATCAGGTTTTTCCGATTGGCAGTGTCGCGCAGCACCCCCAATAC
>JANMSG010001089.1:0-2448 GCA_031389065.1 Acidobacteriota bacterium
GAAGTGAGCAAAACATAATTTGGGTCGTTTCTTGCCTGTAAGTGCTGGAAATTCATTCAATCTATAACTTTTAAAACAGCTTCTTAGAACGCAAACCCGCGTCGGTCAATCGGGAGCTTCAATTGCTTTCCAAAATCTTCAATCTCGCAATCCGCGATGGACTCACACAGGATAATCCCTGCGGGCAGGTCAAGAAATTGCGGGAGAACAATCGTCGCACTCGTTACCTGACGATGGAAGAAGAGGAAGCGCTATTGAATCAACTGACCTGACCGCGCGCCCACCTCCGCCCAATCGTCTTACTGGCGATCTACACCGGAATGCGAAAGGGTGAAATCTTCAACCTTCAGTGGTCGGATATTGATTTCCAGCGTGGCTTTCTGCGCGTGGCGAAATCAAAGAATGGCAGCGACCGTTGGCTACCGATGAACCAACTGGTCAGCGATACTCTGGACGAATTGAGAGAGAGAGCCGATGCAGAGAACGTTTTGGTCTTCCCTTCTCTCAAGACCGGCGGGCGTATCGTTGACATCAAGAAGGGATTCTCGAAGGCTTGCCGGGAGGCAGGTCTGGTCAATCTGCACTTTCACGATCTGCGCCACACCACCGCAACGCGACTCGGAGAGGATGGCACAGACATAACAACCATTGCCGAATTCTTGGGACACACGGATCTACGGATGACGGCGCGTTATACCCACGCTACTGATCGCAATTTACGAGCAGCGGCAGATGGTCTCGCCGACTACAAAAATCGTCAGGAAGGGAAAACTGTCACAAGAATGTCACAAAGAAGAAAAAGCGGGTGATGGCTACACCCGCTAAGTCTTTGTATTGATTGGTGGAGCTGAGGGGATTCGAACCCCTGGCCTCGTGAATGCGAGCCACGCTCCGAAAATTACCACTACTTTACAATTCGTAACAAACAATTGTATTTACTACGGATTTTAGCAAAACGACTGTGCAATAAATAGCAGCAATTACCAGCTTATGTCATGTATTCCGGTCACAAATAGGTCACAATGGATTTTAGAATATGATAAAGCAAAAAAACGCCGCCTCTAATCTTCCTCTTACTGTGTTTAAATATATAAAGGTGGACAAAAACGGATTTAGCAATTCTGATAATTTTTGGCTCTAATGGGCTGAACTATTTCGCATCGTTGAACACAACCAGATCAGTCGCAAAGTTGCGGGTATTGCATCATTCCTATCGCCGCTGTGAAAATAAGTTTTTCATCTTCAGGATATACGAGCAATAGCTGTCGCAAGGCTTCGATGTCTTCAGCGGTCAGGCGATCTCTTTGAATCCTGAATCTGACGAACTCCTCAAGTTCGTCGGCAATTTCCTTCACCGTCTCTATACAAGGAGCCAATTCCGGTGAGCAATCAACTTTTTTATCGCTAAGTGTATGACCTTCACGATTAAGATTGGCAGTATACTTCCCCATATTTATCTCCTGACTGTGATGGCGTTGTTGAAGGCAGAAACGGATTAAAATGCTCAAAATCCTCTTCATGAACTACAGACGCAAAAAAACCAGGAAGGAATGCAGAGTCTGAAAATAAATATTTCGCCGACGTTGAAATTGGCTCATCAATCGAGGAATTAACCTCTCTTGTAGCCTGCTGAAAAATATATTTTCAAAACTGCATTACTTTACCTGCTTTTTCCGTCTATCAGTTCATGAAGGGGAAATCTTCTTTTTTTTCATTGAGTTTGATAGCTGAAAAACATTGGCGTATGATGGCGCCGCTTTAATTGTTCATCAATCTTAACCGGCCTGCTCTTCAGTCAAGGCGATAGCAGAGAGCATCAACTGAAAAGTTTATTCTGATAAAAACAAGTTTATAGATATGGAAATAGGTATCTACAAATGTGTGATAGATTGACAGGAGAAAGGAGACATTATGAGAATCAAGGTTTTCGCACTCAGTCTCATATCAGTTACCCTCGTCCTTAGTTGCCCTTTAATCGCTTCGTCGCAGCAATCCAAAGTCATTAAGTTTGCCTTTTCAGACTGCAAACCAGCTATAGCCCAGAAAGCTGGGGAATCGAAAATACTTTCCATCACTATCGATGCTCAGAACGTGCTGGTTGAATACGACTATCAACCTAAATCCCACTTATTCACTGCTGAAGGTTTTATCCAAATCAATCATAAATTTAAGACTTATAGTGTCCAAAGCTATGATGAGTTAGAAGCCAGGGCTAATTCTGAAGTCCAGAAGTACACTAAGATTAGGCGAGATATTCAGATTGAGCTAACCGAAGAGACGGATATGATACATGGATTTAAGGTTCGCAAGTTCATCAAGAGAGGGGATAGGAGGATTGAAGAGGTGCTATGGGTGTCTAGCGATTTAATTCCTGTGAGACTACGTACCTTCGGTGAAAAAATACGTGCTATTTTCTCAGCAGACTATTGGAAGAAAGCGCCGGGAATA
>JANMSG010001111.1:0-7487 GCA_031389065.1 Acidobacteriota bacterium
TTTGAGGTTTAGAAAATTGAAAGAACTCGAGTAGGGGCAGCCCTCGTGGCTGCCCGGATTTTGCGAAGCAAAATGATGGTTCATCGCCTGCGGCGATCCGGGCAGGGACAAGCCCAGCCCCTACTCAAAACATCAACAAACTTACTTTCCTGTGTATTAAGAACACGTTGAGCAAGAATTGGTGGCGGGCAAATCTGTGCAGGGGAAAGTTTGGAGTACCGTCTTCATAGGGAATCTGGTGACATTGAAACATTCCGCCTTCAGGTCAATGGCATTGCGTTCAGGAGTACTCCACATCCGCCTTTCGAGACTGTAGACGCAGAAGGCCTGCGCTCTTATTCTGAAATGAATGCCATTGGCCTGAAGGTGGTACGCCAAACTTTAAAATCTATTGCTGGCTTTTTTTCTGCTCGGTCTTTTTGGTTTGCGCGGGCGTTGCGTAGCGCAAAACGTAATCTGTGACGCGCTGGCAAGGTTGCAATTCAAGCGCAAGGTTTTTGGCTTCGGCTTCCGAATGTAATAATTTTCGCAAATCTGCATCCCAGGCGACAGGGCGCGGATTTTCTTCCTGCGTCTCTTCGTCGCTGACGATGCGAGTCATAATATAGTAACGACCCGGCGGGATGTTGCTTATTGAAAATGTGCCCTCTTTCTGCATATCCGTTTCAAAGAATCGCAACACGTCATCGGTGTTTTCCGCTTCGGCAGGCAAAAGAAATATTCTCAAGCGCGTAGGCACCGTGTCGCCTTCTTTATCTGCTTTGATTTGACCTCGCAACCCCGCTGCGCCTTCTGCTGCGGTTATCAAAACGCTTTCAACCTTCTCGCCCAACTTCAAAGAGATGCCGTTTCGCGCTGCGTCTTTCGTCTGCTTTACAGCCTCTTCTTTCGAGAGGTTGGCGGACTCTTTTGTAGGCGTGAGGCTGGTTTGCGTAGCGGCAATGTCTTTCGTTTGTGTGGTTGTAGCAGCAGTTTCTTTCGTTGGCGTCGTGGTTGCCGCTTTCGGCAAGACGATGGAGCGAATGTACAAAGCTTCGCTTGGCAATTTAACTTCCAAACGATAGCGGCTCGAATCCATCGTCATAATCTTGAACGCGCCTTTTTCATCAGGTGTGCTTTCTGAGTTGACCGATAGGGCAGCTAAACTTGCAGACATCTTCAAGGCGGCAGTTGCTTTATTCTTGGAATCACTGCGACCGACAATGACAACTTCTTCGAGTGAGACTTTGCCAGCGCTTTGACAGACGGGCTTGCCATCTTCGACTTTCGATTTTTCGATAACCAATTGCCCTGCTATAGAGCCTAGCGGAAAGAGCTTCAATTCTAAGCCTGTCACGTCAGCGCCTTTCACTTTCACACGCTGTGGAGCCGCGACATAGGTATCGCCTGAGGCGCCGCCCAACATGGATGTACTGGCAGAGGTCGCGCTCAAATTATACTCGCCGTCGGGTACGCTTGTCAGAGCAAAAGGGCGCTTCCCTTCGGTCGAGTTGTTTCCGAAAAGTCCATTCACAGCCCAGTTCTCCAGGCCTCCTGTCACAGCATTCGTCAACATCAGCATGCTGATGTTGACTTGCGAGCTTGTTGCCTCTGAACTGGTGATCGTGCCACTGATGATGTGGCCTTTGTTTTCTCTATAACGGATGTCTATGCCTACGGATTCCTGACCTGCTTGAACGCTAACTTCTGTAGCCATGTCGCGCGTGCCCGTAGGGTAATACGTCGGTGCATCGTTATCGAATTCCCCCATAGACATGGGATTGAAACCTTTGCCACCAGCCGTTACCAGATACTTACCCGGCTCTAGCCCGTAGATTCTGTAGGTGCCTCGATCATCTGTCTTCCACTCTTTCATCAGCGATGTTTCATCAATAGCTACGCCGCGAGCGAGACGGCCTTCGGCGTCCTTCACTTTAAAAGCTCGGACACGAACGCCAATCAGAGGTTCGCTGTTTTGCGTCATCACAGCGCCGGTGATGACGCCACCCTTGACCATGCGTATGTTGACGTTATCGCCAGGTCGGTAATATTTCGAGCGCCCATTCTCAGTTAAAGATTCGGGCGCAATGGTGTAGCCTTGCGCCACTACGGATAATCTATAGGCTCCTGACGATAGACCCTCAAAAGCGAAGTTGCCGTTTTCATCACTTGTTGCAGAACGCGTATTCAACACTCCTAATTTGCTGTCTTTGCCCGACTGCCCTGCGGCAACCGCTATGATAGAGATTTCAAACATGGGTCTGCCCCCATCGTCAACGACTCTGCCGGAAAGCATTTGTGCGCGATCAACTTTTGCGCGGGTAGGGTTACTCGGGCGCGCTTGAGTTTGAGAAGGTTTGGGCTTGGCAGGCTGTTGCGCGTTTGCCGTGATAAAGATCCCTGATAAAATCAGCGCGAAAAATATGCGACTCATGTTTATTCCTCTGGCATTTTCCGTAATCGGTTAGCCGCTGTGGCAGCACCGTACTCGATATCAATTGTTGATTGTAAAGATCGCGTCCCAATGGATGCGTCGTTACTTTGCAAATAAAATTTGCTTTGACCATAAGCGCCCGTTTCTACTTCTTCTTGGTTTTCAACGCGAGGACGAGTGTGACTTCTGCTTCGCTATCGCTATTGACCATCACATTTTGTTTAACCGTTGGCGATCTAGGGTCATCGTCATCAAGGTCAAGTGAACCGCCGACAATTACAACCACTTCATATTCGCCGGGTATCAGCCCTTCAAATTTGAATTCTCCCTTTGCATCAACCTGCGCGTGACTGCCCCTGAAACCGTCAAACATGTTAGGAAAGCCTTGCTGAGCGCTTTGATTCAAGCGGTTCGCTGTAACCTGAAGCCTGGTGTTTTTCGGCAAGATGCCGCCTTCGATGCGTACTTGCCCGCGAATCACGCAATTCTTATGCGCAACCACGATGCGAACATCCGAGATGTTTTCGTTCGGTTTGATATCTAATCCTCCTTGCAGTTCTACGCCGCTTCTTTCGACGCGCACAATCGCAAAGGTGGATTCAGACATAAAAGTCCCCAGACCGATTTGCACCTTACCGGCTTTTAATCCTTTCAGCATAAAACCGCCATCCGGCGATATAGGCGATTGCGACATGCTGAATCCTCCCATCTCGCCCTCGTCGTCATTGTCATCTTTGGCATTCATGCTCTTTTCATCCATAGACATGGCTGCCAGGGTTTGCTGCGCCAGTTTCGCAAGGGTTTGTGGATTGCCTGTGCCATCCAGTGTAACTACACCGCTGATAATGGCACCGCGCCGCATCTTTAATTGAACGCCGCTGAGGTTGCCATCTTTGACTTCAAACTTGCTCGGCTCACCATAAAAATCACTCTGCCGCAAAAGTCCGTCAAGCGAATACGCAATATAAGAACCTGAAACGACACCTTCAAGTCTGAACTCACCTTTCGAATTGGCTTGCGTCAGACCGTGTGAGCCTCTGCCCTCAGCGCGGTTGTTTTTTGCCTTTTCATAAACAATAGAAACCTCAGGCACAGGTTTGCCGGTTTCGGCTTCGACGACGCGACCGGTCACAATGTAGGTCTTTCCCGCAGCACCGATTTTTATATCAATGTTGCGCAATTCGTTGCCGCTTGAGACTTCGACAATGGTTGCTGCCGCGTCTTCTGTAACGTCCGGATGATAGGTGCGTTTGTGATTTCCAGAATTTGTATAAGCGGCAAGCGGAGACACGCCTCTCACATCTACGGATATTTTGTAACGCCCGTCAGCCAATCCGTAGACCCTATAAATCCCTCTGTCATCCGTCGTGAAATTTTCCCTGTTCATCCCCAACTGGAAAGTTGGACTGCTTTGAGCGCCTTGCGTTTGCGACACCAAAACCGCTTCGCCAATGACTGGGCGTCCATCCGCATAAGTTACGCGCCCGGTGATTACGCCTCCGCGAGTCAGTGAAAATTTTATATTTTCGACACTCTGCCCATCCGCAAGATCTATATATCGCGAAGGGCTATCTATAGCAAAAGGCTCCGCTTCTCCCTCGCCTTCCTCGTCGTCTTCATCTTCGTCGTCGTCTTCAGTTTTAGTAACCGTACGTTTGGCTTTCGTCGGCTCTACTTTTTGAGGGGGTGGGGTTGAAGATTTCACGCCAACCATAGATGGCGCAGAAACGAAGACTCTATACTTTGCGGCGACTAAATCAGCGAATCGAAAATTTCCGTCTTCGTCTGTCTTGGTCTTGAGCGCCATTTCCGACATTGCGCCCGACAGACGTTGCAGAACCTGTCGCGGGTCGTGATCCACTTCATGCATAGCCATCACCGTTACACCGCGGGCAGGGAGGCCGCTCATCATAACGCGACCGGAAATTGATCCGGTGCCTGGTTTCGTTTCCGACGCGGAGGTTTGCGAAAAAGCTATGGATGATGAGAAAAGAAAAACGACTGTGAATAGAATTGTGCGTGGCTGGTAGCGCATAAAAAATTCTCCCCTGTCAATGACTAACACTGGCAACAAAACGAAAAGATGCTTGGGTCACTATGAATCATCATTTGGTAATTCATTAATCAACCAATTATTATTCGATAGATAGGAACCGCGCAAATTGACAAACCGCTCTCATTTTTTAACCGCCGGAGTGACGGTTGAGCGCGGCAAACCATGACGTAAGGAATAGTCTGCAATCTTCCTGCAAGGCTGCAACTCAATCAGAGAGTTTAGGGCTTCCGCTTCTTTGCGAAGCAGAGTGCGACCTTCAGCGTCCCAATACATCGGTCTGGGCGTGTTGTCGCTCAACTCTTCTTCATTGCCGATGCGCGAAAGCAACCAGTATTTGCCCGGCGCAAGGTTGCCGAATGAAAACGCGCCATCAAATTGAACCTCCGATTGCCAGAACCGCAAAGCGTCGTTGGCGTTTTCGCGCTCACTCGGAATTAAGTAAACCCGCAAACCCGGCGGCAGCGCTTCGCGCTCTGAGATGGCTTTTACAGTGCCGCTCAAACTCGCCGCGCCTTCGGCAATCGTGAGGGTCAAGGTAGCGACTTGTTCGCCTGCTTTGACCGCAACGCCTTTTCCGGCAACGTCGCTTGGTTGCTGATCTCTGTAGTTTGGTTGGTTGCTTTTTGGCGAAGCGTTTAAACTTTGGGATTTGATGTACCAGGTCTCGCTCGATAAATTGACAGACATTCGATAATTACCGGCAAACAAGCGATAGATGGCAAACTCGCCTTTATCATTTGGTGCTAATACAGAACCTGCGTTGAGCCACTTTTGTTCGAGGCTCTCGCCTTTCGTGTCTTTTCGGAAAGTGATCAGCGTCTCTTCAAGCGTCGCCACTCTTTGCTTTTCGCACTTCGCCTTAGAATCGGCTACAGTAGCCTGTTCCAGGACTACGATGCCGGAAATCGAAGCCATAGGCGCAAGCGCAAGCTCTACGTCTGAAACATCGTTGCCCTTCACAGTAACGCGGCGAACTTGCGAAGAGAGGCGATTTTTCTCATTCATTGAAGCGAATAGCTCGGCTCTGATGAAGTATTCACCATCGGGAACACCATAGATGGCAAAGCCCGTCTTACCTTCTCGAACCGGCAGGCTGGCGCTGGTTTCAAATAACCCGCTGGCGGCGTGTACCAGCGACACGTTGATCGGGGGATTACTTAGTTCGCTATTGGCGCTGGCTACTGTGCCGCTTACAATGCGACCTTTTTCGCCGCGATAGGTTATATCTATTGCTGAAACTTCCTGGCTGTTTTGAACCATCACCTCAGCAGCCGTCTCTCGCGTCGAAGACGGATAGTAGGTTTTCACATCTTCGGCATATTTATTGATTCCACCCATGTAGAAATTCGAGCGTCCGCCGACAAAGATCAGATAGGCTCCCGGTTCGATGCCATAGAGTCTGTAGATGCCGCGATCATCGGTCATTCTGTCACGCGGAAAAGTTGCGCCCCGTGTAGAGGGTTTGCCCTCCGCATCGCGCACTCGCAAAGCCGACACCTGCACGCCTACGACAGGGTCGCCCGCAGCGTTTTTGACCATGCCGGTGATGACGCCGCCCTTCATCATCGTCAGTGTCACTTCGTCGCCTATACGATAGTATTTTCGCCCGTTAGGATTGGTAGCGGTTACATATCCCGGCGCGTAAGAGATGACAGAGTAAGCGGCTGGGGATAAATCATCCGCTTCAAACCTGCCTTCTTCATCTGTGCCTACGTTGCGCCTTTGTCCTTGCGCTGCGCCTACCGTAAAGAGATTGACGCCTATGTTGGCTAGCGGTTGTCCGCTATCGCTGACAACGCGACCTTTGATGGTGCCGCGTCGTTCTTTCAACTGATTTTGCGCAGCGCGCTTATCTGCCGCTGACTTCGCTTTATCTTCAACGCTCTGTTGAGCCATACAGGATGTTGCAAGTAACAAAACGAAAAAGACGCGCAGTAGAAAATTTTTCATGATTTGCTCTCCTTTGCCTGAAGCCTTTGTAAGGCTATTGCCCTTCTTTTTTTTCGCCCAGGTCAAAAACAAAAACGACTTGCAAGACTGCGCCCTCGGTGACGGTCACAGTTTGCGTCATCGGTCTTAGAGGACGACCTTGAGGCGGAGCAGCGAATCTTGGCTGTAGCATCAACTCGTATTCTCCGGCGATCATTTCCTCAATCACGAAACGTCCACGACCATCCACTTCAGCGGGCAGTGGTTGCAAGCTTCTCTCCTTTCCTTCTATACGGCGCGCCAAAATCATAAACCTTGCGCCTTCCGGCAAGCTGCCATTTTCAATCTTCACCTGTCCGCGAATCACGGCTGTGCCATAGCCAAAGACCAAGCGCACGCCGGTGACTTGCTCTCCTTCTTTTATCTCTATGCCCTCTTTGATCTCTGTCCCGTTATGCTCGACGCGCAAGAGAGTAATTTTTTTGTCGTTGAAGCTGCTGAACGCAGAGATTTGAGCTTTGCCCTCGCGCAACCCGGTTATGCGAAAGGTTCCATCGAGAGAGATTTTTGGCGGATTCCGAAAGCTCTCCAAAGCCCTGGGGGTGATCTGCGCCAGAACCTGCATTTGCGAGAGCATAGAAGTAAGCGCGGGATTGGTTGCGCCTTCCATCACAGCAACGCCGCTGATGCTTGCGCCGAGCCGCACTTTCACTTCAATGCCGGTAACATTTCCATCCTTGACTTCAAAGACGGCGGGTTCGCTGTACAACTCCACGCCTTCCTCTTTAACAATAAATATGATGTAACGACCCGGCACTATGCCTTCGACACGGAATTCCCCCTTTGAGTTTGTGCGATTGCCGTTCCACGCGGCAGCGCCCATGTATTGTTCTTGGCCTGGCGATGGACTGCTTACAGTGCCGTAGCCATACTGAACATTAACTACAGCTTTGCCTGTGGCAGCATGAACAATACGCCCTGTCGCCATGTAGGTTTTCATTTTGGAATTTACCGACACGTCAACACTCGTGGCTTCGCCGCCGTCGCTTAATTCAATAATTTCAGCTTTCGCTTCATCCGTAACGTCAG
>JANMSG010001133.1:0-21685 GCA_031389065.1 Acidobacteriota bacterium
GATACTGCATTCTCAAAGACCAATTGGTGCCAAATAATTTTATTGTTAGAAAGAGGCAAACGCCAGTTGTAAATAAGTTCGTTGCCAGTAAAAGGATTCGCAATTGCTCAAAAGAGAATAGCGCAAACACAGAAAACAGCACGGTTGTGTATGGAGGCGGCCCATAAAAGATGCCGTCTTTGTTCTGATAAATCCCGGCAACCCACGTGCGCCCTATATCTTGAAAATAGGCAAGGTCTTCTCCGTGATGTAGTGATGTGACGACTGCGTAGGTCAAGGAAGATATAGCGAGTAGAAAAAAAACAACCTCAAAGATGACGAAACACTTGGAGCGATACTGGTCCACATTAACTCATTTCAGACATACGGCTAATCATTTAGTATGTCGTTTTCATTTCACAATCCGAGCTTTGGCCACAATTGATCAATTCGCTGTTTCACTTCTGTACTCATTTCAAGTTCTTTCGGCCAATTTCTATCGAAGCCCTCAGACTTCCATTTGCGCGTTCCGTCTATACCCATCTTTGAGCCGAAACTTTGCAAGCGCGATGAGTGATCCAATTGGTCAACCGGACCGAGCATAAATTGGATGTCGCGTTCAGGGTCTATGTTATTCAACACGCGCCAGGCAACTTCGTTGGTGTTGCGAATATCTGTGTCGTCATCAACAACGATTACGCATTTGGTGAATTGTGCCTGCGGCAAAGACCAAATCGAATTCATCACCTTGCGAGCGTGTCCAGGATAATTCTTTTTAATAGAGACAATCATCAAGTTGTGAAAAACTCCCGCAAAAGGCATATGATAATCAACGATTTCAGAAAACTGTCTCTGCATCAATGGCAGGAATATTCGCTCGATTGCTTCGCCCATCCAGCAATCTTCCATAGGCGGCTTGCCAACAATCGTCGTATGATAAATAGGCTTTTTGCGATGCGTGATGCAGGTGATGTGAAAAACCGGAAACTCTTCTTCGAGCGTGTAATAGCCTGTGTGGTCGCCGAAAGGTCCTTCGATACGCTTTTCTTCCGAATCAACATAGCCTTCCAAAATGATTTCGGCATTGGCGGGAACTTCAATATCAACGGTCTCACACTTGACCATTTCGACAGGCTTTTCGCGTAAAAATCCGGCAACCATCATTTCGTCTATATCGTCCGGCAAAGGCAGAATTGCCGAAAAGACGGTCACAGGATCGGCTCCTATCGCCACGGCTACGTCCAGCCGACCGCCACCACTGCGTTTCAAAGTGCGTAAATGATTCGCACCCTGTTTATGAATCTGCCAGTGCATCCCCGTAGTGGTTTCGTCATAAACCTGCATTCGATACATACCGCAATTGCGTTTGCCTGTCTCAGGATTCTTTGTAAAAACGAGCGGAAAAGTGATGAATCGTCCGCCGTCTTCTGGCCAACATTGAATGATTGGAAAATCGAAGAGCGAGAATTGCCCTTCTCTCAAAATACGTTCTTTGCAAGGACCGTCTTTGACTATCTTAGGAAACATCTTACCAATGTCTGCAAGGCGGGGAACCATCTTTAATTTTTCAATCAAACCTTGCGGCGATTTCACGTCTGTGAGTTCTGACAGCCGTTCTGTCACGTCTGAATAATCATTTATGCCGAGCGCAATCTTCATACGCTTGCGGCTACCCAGAGCGTTTATTAAAACGGGCATGGAATGGCCGCGCACATTTTCAAAAAACAGCGCGGGACCGTTTTGTTTGGAAACGCGGTCGGTTATTTCTGAGATTTCAAGATCGGCGTCAACTTCTGTGTGAATGCGTTTCAGTTCACCACGCTTCTCCAGCGCGTTTATGAATCCTCTTAAATCATCAAATGCCATTTCATTTTACCTTCTGTTGTTATATGAATTGAGAGCGTAACACGCGGAGTAATCGAAGACAAATTTCGATAAAACCGATATGCCTTCCTTCTCCGAGAAGCAATGTTTATAATTCCCTTTCTTTGGGTTTGTCTATTTGATTCTTTAGAAGAGGGAGTTTCTTATGAAAAAGCTTACATTGATCTTAGTGCTGCTGTTGCCCATCGCAACATTTTCTCAGCATCAAAATCATCCGTCATCGCCCAGTGAAAAAACGGCGACTCTTTTTACAGGGTTGAGCGATCTGCATCATCCGGTTTCAACAAAAAATGTGGAAGCGCAAAAATATTTCGATCAAGGGCTGGCGCTTCTCTACGCTTTCAATCACGACGAAGCCGCCCGCTCTTTCAAACACGCTGCGGAACTCGACCCAAATCTGGCGATGGCTTACTGGGGCATCGCACTTGCGAATGGTCAAAACTATAACTTGGGTCCTCTGCCAGATCGCGAAAAAGCCGCCTTTGAAGCGATTCAAAAAGCATTGCCATTGGTCGCGAAAATCCCTGAAAATGAGCGTGATTACATCAACGCTCTAGTCAAAAGATATTCGCCAGACCCGAAAGCCGATTATCAAAAGCTCGGCGTTGACTATAAAAACGCCATGAGCGAATTGGTGAAAAAGTATCCAGATGATTTGGATGCAACGACTTTGTATGCAGAGAGCATGATGAATTTGCGCCCCTGGAAACTCTATACCAAAGACGGCAAACCTGAAGAAGGCACAGATGAAATCGTTGCCGCACTTGAATCAGTTATGAAACGCAATCCCAATCATATTGGCGCAAATCATTACTACATTCACGCCGTTGAAGCATCGCGCAATCCCGAAAGGGCACTGGCGAGCGCCTATCGGTTGAAGACTCTCGCACCGGCTGCGGGTCACCTGGTTCATATGCCCGCCCACATACATATGCGAATCGGCGATTACGAAACTGCCGCAACCGCAAACGCGCAAGGCGCTGAAGCAGACCGCGCTTACATTAAAGCCAGAGGCACAAAAGGCTTCTACCCGATGATGTATTACAATCATAACGTACATTTTTTAGCCATCGCCTCCGCTTTTGAAGGTCGGTATGCAGAATCCATCAAAGCCGCCAATGAGTTGGTCGCTTTTGCGATGCCTATGGTCAAAGAGATGGCTATGCTCGATGCCTTCACGCCTACAAATACCTTGATTTTGGTGCGTTTTCACAAGTGGGACGAGATATTGAAACAACCTGAGCCGGACAAGTCCATTCTCTATACGAATGCAATCTGGCACTTCGCGCAAGGAATGGCGAACCTCGCAACAGGAAAATTAGACAAGGGCGAAAACGAATTGAAAACCTTGAGCAAGCTTGTTAAAGCTACTCCCACCGATGCGTCTTTAGGCTTGAACAACACGGTTAATGTCATGCGAATCGCAGAAAATTTCTTAGCCGCAAAACTCGCGCTTGCAAAGAAAGACTCTAGAGGCGCTTTTGAATATTTCAAGAAAGGCATAGCCGCAGAAGACGCTTTGAATTACGCTGAGCCAGCCGATTGGTACATCCCTATACGTGAATCTTTAGGCGCAGCCTTGATGCTGAACAAAGAGTTCGTCGAGGCTGAAAAAATCTTTCGCGCCGACTTGGAGAAGAACCCACGCAACGGTCGTTCTCTGTTTGGCTTACTGGAAAGTTTGAGAGCGCAAAACAAAACTGTCGCCGCGCAATTCGTACAAAGAGAATTTGAAACAGCTTGGAAAAATGCCGATATTAAACTGCTGATCGAAAACCTCTAAAGGTTTTTCCAAACACTGCAATCAACCTTGAAATCTGAGTGATGAAAAGGAGTTGGCTCTTTGACAGACAATTGGTAATCTAACTTTTCGCAAATTCATCCAGGGAGAATAGAAAAATGCTAAACGCAAAGCCGCGTTTTCCATTTGATTCATTATCTACTTTTCATATCAACTGCGCACGCTTCTCATCTATCATGCTGGTTGCGCTGTTGTTGCTCTTTGCTTCAAACCGCACTTCGGCGCAACAGAAAAAGCGCGACACGCAGCCAGCCAAAACTGAAAGTGCAACGGTAACCGCTGAAGAAGCAAAGAAACTTGAGGCGGTTGTTACAACCGACCTCGGCACTTTCCGTTTTGAATTCTTCCCTGATAAAGCCCCGAAGCACGTCCAGCAATTCATCAAACTGGCGCGTTCTGGTTATTACGATGGCTCCGCTTTTCACCGAGCGATCCCACGTGCTGTCGTGCAGGGCGGCGACCCGCTTTTGAAAAAAACTGCTACGCCAAAAGACCTTTGGGGAACCGGCGGATTGAATATGTTGACTGAAGAGTTTAGTGATATGAAACATATTCGCGGCACGGTTTCTACTGTGCGAATACCCGGCAAAGCAGGAAGCGACGGGACTCAGTTTTTCATAACGTTGTATCCGATTACTCAGTATGACGGCCAGTATTCAGCTTTCGGACAGGTCAATGAAGGTATAGATGTTGTCGAAAAGATTTCACTCACACAAACGGACACACAGCAAAAAACGCTGACCCCTGTCAAAATCATCAGCATAAAAATCGAGCCAAAGAAAGTTGAGCCTTTCAAGGACGCGACCGTAGATCAACTTCGTAAAGAAGTTTTATTAAGAACCAGTCTCGGTGACATCACACTGGAAATGGATCCGGCAGTTGCACCCGAACACGTTCGCAATTTTTTACGACTGGTTGAAACGGGATGGTACAACAATACGGAATTTCATCGCCTTGTGCCGGGCTTTGTGGTTCAAGGCGGAGTCGGGGCAACGCGCTCGGGTGGCACACAACACCCTGCTGATAGATATGTTCATAATCTCAAACCTGAGTTCAGCAAATTGCTACACTCTCGCGGTGTACTTTCGATGGCGCGAGGCGACGCAGAAGATTCAGCCAGCACCTCTTTTTTCCTCATGCTCGGCACCGCAACGCATCTCGATAACAAATACACCATTTTTGGTAGAGTGCTTGACGGGTTAGAAATTCTGGACAAAATCGAGAGCGCCCCACGCAACGGCGAACGTCCTGTGCAACGCATTGAATTGATTGAAGCGCTCATCAAACCTTAAAAAGTGAAGAACGAAAGCCCAGAAGGAAAACAAACGACAAAAGGTATTTAGGTCAAGCAGATGTCGAGCCCTTCCCTGCCCTTGGATCTTTAACACTTGCTCTGTAAACTTTATTTCTTGGGTGCTGCCCAAATTAGACTCACCGCAATGGAGCGGAGCAGGCAAAGGTTGGGCAGAGCTTGATGAAATCGAAAATCACTCGACCTCAAGACGTTTTATTTCCGCTTGGAAACGAATACAAATGAACCTCAAAATCTATTTCAGTACAAAAAACAGTAATAAAATCAGGCTTATTTTAGCCTTAGCCGTCATGTCTATTTTCTTATTTCACGCGAACCAGCATACCAAAGCCGCTGACGATAATCTCGATTCCAGCTTTGGCAACGGTGGTAAAATCTTAACGGATTTCACAGGCGGACAGGATATAGGTCATGCCATAGCGATTCAGCCAGACGGCAAAATCATCGTTGGAGGTTCTGCCGCGAATACCAGTAATGGCGGAACCGATTTCGGACTGGCTCGATACAATAGGGATGGCAACCTGGATGCTTCCTTCGGTACAAACGGCAAAGTCCTCACAGACGTTGGCGGGCTCGGCGACATTATTGCCGCACTCGCTTTGCAACCCGATGGCAAAATCGTTGCCGTGGGCTTCAGTTTCACGGAAAACATTTTCGACTTCTCTGTGGTCAGATACAATGCCGACGGATCGCTCGACACAACATTTGGAACCGGCGGCAAGGTATTGACTGATTTTCTCAATAACGATGACGAAGCTTTTGCAGTCGTCATTCAACCGGATGGTAAGCTTGTTGTTGCCGGCTACAGGGCTGATAGCAATTTCGATTTGGATTTCGCATTGGTCAGATACCATGCAAATGGCAGCCTCGACAATTCTTTCGGAACCGGTGGCAAAGTCACAACCGATTTCTTTGGCAGCGATGATCAAGGCTTCGCACTCCTTCGTCAACCCAACGGAAAGCTTATCGTAGCGGGCGCTGCGATTAACACAAAATCTTTTGAGAGCGAATTCGCTTTGGCTCGGTACAGTGAAGACGGTACTCTGGATGAGACATTCGGGACGAATGGCAAAACGACCACAGAGTTTGATGAAGGCAGTTCCGCGTCGTCTATGGCACTTTTGCCTGATGGCAAAATTATCGCCGCAGGATTTGCTTTCACATCCCATGATGATCGCAGGCCCAGTCATGGCGAAGTGACCGGAAATTTCGCACTGGTAAAGTACAATGCGGACGGAAGCGTTGATGAATCTTTCGGCGAAGGCGGCAAAGTGATAACGGATTTCTTCGGTGAAGATGACAGTATCAATGCACTTGCCTTGCAAACAAACGGCAAAATCATTGCCGTTGGAAGCGCTGTAACCGGGCATGTAGAGGATAGATCGATAGCGAAAAAAGCAACAATAAACAAAATCAAAAAGCTCAATACTCCGACCGCTGGAGAACTTGATCCTTCGGTGTTTGCGCTCGCCAGGTACCATTCAGACGGCAGTCTTGACTATTCATTCGGCGACGATGGCAAGGTGACCGCCGAACTTGCACACGACATCAACCTTGCTTTTGCTGCCGCAATCCAAAGTGATGGTCGCATCGTGGCAGCAGGGCGCGCAGGTGATTTTGAACATCCCGATTTCGGGCTTGCCCGTTTCCTCCTGGATGACTTTGATATTTGCCTGCAAGACGAGAGTAACGGCAACCTCTTGCGCTTCAACACGGCAACCGGTGATTATCAATTTCAAAATTGTGCCAAAGGCATTACGCTTGTAGGCAGAGGCGCAATCGCCATTAGTGGCTGCAAGATTGAGTTGAGGGATTCCGGCGCAAATCCGAAAAGACCAGACCGTAATGTTCAAGCTCTGGTAAACTCCTGTACAAAATCAGGGGCGGCGACCGTACTTGTTTTTTCACCACCCTCGCGATCAGAGATTAACGATTTCAACTTCGCTGATAATAATTGCTTTTGCCAATAAAAGGGTAAGTATAAAGTTGAAAGTTTGGAGTTTTGTTATAAATGCCGATGCTTCGCAGGCAAAACCAATCAAGCAGTGAGCCTTGCTTCCCCTGCTATTCAAAGGAGAGAATTTGACCGATCCCAGGAAGATTACGATTTACACGGATGGTGGCTGCATAGGCAATCCCGGCCCTGGAGGCTACGGAGTGGTGTTGTTATGCGACGGTCATCGAAAAGAGTTGTCTGGCGGTTTTCGACTCACTACCAATAATCGCATGGAGACCTTAGGTGCAATCGTCGCGCTTGAATCATTGAAGACAAAATGTGAGGTCACGCTTTACAGTGATTCAAAATATTTGGTTGACGCGATGATGCAAGGATGGGCTGTGAAATGGCAGGCTAACGGCTGGTATCGGAATAAAAAAGAGAAAGCTTTGAATCCCGATTTATGGGAAAGATTGCTCGAGTTGTGTAAGAAACACAAGGTTGAGTTTGTCTGGGTAAAGGGGCACGCGGGAAATAGAGAGAATGAGCGCTGTGATGTTTTATGTAAGAATGCAGCCTATCAATCGGACTTGCCCGCTGATACGAATTACGAAAAGAATTTGCATCGGTGAGTAAATAAATAGGAGTGGGAGGAAGTTGGAGGGTGATAGCTTGCGATTACTCAATAAGTCGAAGCTATTCTTGCAACATTTCGCTTATGGTTTAACCGGCTTTGCTGAATCTATCTGTCGGAAACCCAAGTACCTTATCTCTCATCTCCAGCGGAATTGTGTGAGAGCCGGTGCTCTTTCTAACCGCTTTTTCCGTATACATAGAACGATCAGCAACTGCCATAAGCTCTTCAAGCGTTGTTCCATCAAGATTGAATTCAGACGCTCCTATGCTGATCCCGGCTTTTGATGTAGCGTTGTTTTCGCCAATCAGAATAAAATTATCAACCGAATATTTAATGCGTTCCGCAAGGGCTTCCGCATCCTCCTTACAGGTTTTAGGTAGCAAGGCAATGAATTCATCGCCGCCATAACGCCCGAAGAAATCGCAGCCGCGCATATGACTGGCGATCAATTTTGAAATCTCTTTGAGGAATCGGTCGCCAACTTGATGACCATGCGAATCGTTGATTTTTTTGAAGTCATCAAGGTCCATCATCAGTAAAGTGAAGGTTTCGTTATGCCTGAATGCGCGTAAGGCTTCTTTTTCAAATGTATCGAATATGGCGCGGAGGTTTGGTAATTCCGTGAGTTTATCTGTGAAGGCATTGACTTCCATCTCTTCGTGATTCAGCGAATTGAGCACGGCGTCGCTTGCCAGTCTGGCAATGGATTCAACCAGGCGTATGTGTTCCTGCGTGTATTGATCTAAGGTTGCCGAATAGAGTGCAAGCACTCCGATAATGTTGCCATCTTTAGCCAAAGGAAGGACTACCGAAGTGTTATATGGAAATGCTGTCTCGACTTTAAAAGCATCGAAATCAAGTCGCGGGTCTGAATTGTACATCGGTTTATTATTGGCATAAACATAACCGGCAATGCCTGCTCCCGAATTGATTGTATGCGAGTAAAAGGCCTCTGCGTGTGTGCCACGAGCAGAAGCCACCTTTAATCTTTCGTGATCCTTATCTTTCAACAACACCGCGCTTGTCGTAGAAGGAACAATGGATTGTACTCTCTCAAGGAGAATCGTCAGTGTGTCACGTAGGGAAAGACTGCTGCCTACGGTTTGCGCGATTTCGTACAGCATAACCAACTCGCGGTGCGCCTCTGATATTTTTTCGAGAGTTCGTGTGTATCCCTGTTTTTGTAAAGCTGGTTGTGCGTTGGATGAGGAAGAATCGAATTGCGCTACCCAGGTATCTGCCTCTAAATATTCCTTGTGATTCAAATTGCGCGCTAAAATCTCTGCCTCGAACTCCGGCAAGTTATCAAGGAAAACCTCTACGATTTTTGGGTCGAAGCAAGTGCCAGAGTCTTCTGTTAACATATTGATGGCTTGCTCGCGGGTCATCGCACTACGATATTGACGAATCTCGCGCACCGCATCAAAGCAATCCACAACGCTTAAAATTCTCGCGGTTATAGGAATCTCTTCCCCTTTGATGCCATCCGGATAGCCTTTGCCATCCCAACGCTCATGGTGATAACGAACGACAGGCACGACAGGATAAGGGAATTTTACCTGGCTTAAAATTTCAGCGCCTACGACCGTGTGAATCTTCATCTTCTCAAACTCGGCGTGAGTAAGTTTGCCAGGCTTGTTAATGATGTAATCCGGCACCGCCAGCTTACCTATATCATGCAACATCGCACCCGCTTCAATGGCTTGTATTTCAAGTTCCGATAACGTGAACAATCTCGCCATGCCACGTCCGTAAATCTTAACACGTTGAACATGATCGGCTGTCGTGTTGTCTTTTGCATCAATTGAAAGCGCCAGAGCTTGCACGATTGAAAGATGTAATTCATTCATCTCCTCAATCTTTTGCATCTTCTCCTGCACATTCTTGTTGTATTGAATATAAGAAAAGTAAATGATGGCGAAAATAGGAACCGCGGCAATAATCGCAACCCAACCGACTTGCTGTATACAAATATATAAGAAAATTGTCGCCGCGATGAGTGGGAAATAGGTCAGGGCAGTCCACAATTGATTATCCAACCAATGTTGTTTGATAGATATTTTGTATCGCAGACCAAGAATGATAGAGAGCAATGAACTATTGACGAGAAAATGAACCGCTGCGGCCACAAACAGTGGAGCAATCAAGATGCGTACAGGATGCGCTAAACCCGCGTACGGCTGGTGTCCTTCAAAGCGCATCATCTTTTCATACGAAAAAGTTGCAACTTCAAGAGAAATCGCGTACATAGCCAGAGAGAAGAAGTTGCTTTGCCAGCGTTTGACCGTACGCCTGGAAGCAATCAATCCGTCAAGTCCGCCGATAACGATTGCGGCAACTGGCCCATGCAAAATGAGTAGTAAGAAAGTTAAAGAATCTGATAGGGAAATCGAAAGCTTGCGCTGATGTTTCAAACTCATACCAGGCGTGGTTATATGCACAGGGTTGAGGCTGACAAGGATAACACCAATTAAGAAAAGGGAGGATTCAAACAAGGAAGACGGGGTATAAACTAACCCCAAATGAAACAGATAGACAGCCCATTGCAATCCTCCAATGGCAATGATGATCCATTGAAATACCCTACTATAAACGCTTTCTCTGGGTTTGTCTTTCTTGTTCATTTTATGCTGTATCAGTAAACATAAATTATCAAAATGATCGTCAAACAAGGTGCTTGTTTAAGCCCCCTGCCCTTGTATATAAGTTCAAAGGAACTATGCCTCAAGCGGGTTAAGGTAACGCGCCTGGTATTCTTCTGAGCGCATAAATCCAACTTTTCGGTAAACCCTTTTTGCTATTTCATCATGAGGTTCAACCACTAAACAAGGAATTGAACCGGAGTAAAGCAACCGATGCACAAGTTCACTCAAACATTCAGTGGCGATGCCCTTGTCTCTATATTCAGGATCTGTCCAAATGCCTTCGAGGTAAGAGGTATCACTTGTTTGATTGACCAAGTCCGCTTTGAAAACCAATTTGCCATCTTCGATTTTTATCCAAACTCGGCCACGCTTGATACGCTCTGCAACACGGTAGTAATAGCCTTCGAAATCAGTTTCACGCGGGTCAATCCCGCTTGCTTCAAAAACCATCTGCGCCTGCGCATTCGCTACTACTTGGATATCGTCAAGGGAAGCCTTTCGTAATTGTAAACTTTTAGGCAACTTTGCTGACCGATGACTGACAAACCAATGATATTCACGCACAAGCCTGGTATGCCATCCAAGTTTTTCTAATGATGACCAGAAAGATTCAACCTGTTTGCGAGGGCCAAAAATTACGTGCCCCTTGGCTTTTGATTTGATGGTTGCTTCCGCGAAATAAGGTAACGAAGCCTCTTTGCCATATATCAAAATAGAGTGACCGAGCAGTGCCACCCCTGCGAGTTTATCGTTCTCATAGTAGCCAAAGAATTGACCGCGATGAGCCTCATGTACAACCCCGTAATCCTCAAGCATGCCAATCAAGTGAACCGCGCTAATCGGGTCGTCACATAAGAGAGCAAGGGCCTCCTCGCGATCTGATTCAGTCAATTCAAACACAGACTTGCGAACCGGTAGGTTACTTTGCCCAGCAAATTGAGTGTGGCGATTTAATGATTTGAGGTTTGCAATCACTAATTCCTATATCCCCTTATAATTGTTCGTCAATTCGTGCGATTTGTAAGTGACCTTTCAAGCTTTTGAAGCTTTACCATGGTTGCATAGATGCTGTGTTGTCACCATAAAAGTTTCTGGTAGTGCGAACGATATGATCGCCCAATACTACGCCGTCTCCTAGTACAACGCCATCACCCAATACGACACCATCTCCTAAAACGACACCGTCACCCAATACGACACCATCTCCTAATACTACGCCACTAGCAAACAGCCAGCCAGTTTGAAGCGCCGTTCCTGTATGATTCAACGCGCCGGAGCTTCTGCTGATAGAGGCTGTGAGATAGTTTGAGTTTAGATAAAGACTTCCTCCAGATACATAGGTAGCATTCGCGAGAGACAGATTCTGGGAATAGATGGTTTGCCACATGGTCATTAATTCGCTGTTATACACAAAACAATAGTTTGTAATAACACCACCACCCCAATAACAATTCTGACCGGCTATGTTGCTAATCTGGTTAGGCAAATTCGCAGTCAGCATTGGACTCCCTTTAGAAAGCGTATTTGGATTTGCTTTAACAAGTTTCGCTATGCGCAATGCGCCATCGAGGTTGATTGCGCCGGCTCCCTGTTCCAGAGTGTTGGCTCCATAAAGGGTCTGCGCCGTATACATAAGGATAGCTTTTACAAGAGCGGGCGTAAGAGTTGGATTGACCTGCAACATCAAAGCAACCGCCCCTGTGACAACTGGTGCAGCCATTGATGTCCCACTCAAATACATCACCTTGCCATCTGCGGTGGGAGAACTTCCACAAGCCAAAGATGGTGCAGATACTAAAATATTATTTCCACCGCCCACTTTCCCGTTTGATGCCGCGCCGATGATTTTATTGCCTGGTGCCACTAAATCTGGCTTGATAAAGTTGTCATACAGTCTTGCCCCATTGACTGTTTTGTAGCCCCTTGATGGACCGTGTGAACTATAGGTTGCAACAACATCATCCGATCTGGTATCTGTGCCAAAAGTATTGATTGCCCCAACCGTAATGACCGTAGGTTCTGTGCCAGGGGAATTGATCCCGCCATATATTTTTCGTCCGTTTACATCTTTGCCATTATTTCCGGCAGAGGCAACCACAACGATTCCAGCATTATATGCGCGACGCGCAGCAAGACAAAGCGGGTCAGTTGTGTAGCTGTCTTTCGAAGGGGTGCCGAGACTCATATTTATGACACGGATGTTAAAATTGAATTTGTTATTAATGCACCAGTCAATTGCAGAGATTACATTGCTCGAATTGCCTACACCGTTCTGGTCTAGCACACTCAGATTGATGATCTTTGCGGCTGGCGCAATCCCTTTATAACTACCTTGGCCAACCGCATCACTGCCAAACAAAATAGTCGAGACGTGTGTGCCATGTCCATAAGGATCATCTAAGGCGTTTTGTCCGGTGAAGTCTTGCCGCACGACAATGCCAGGTCTCCCGTTAGATGAACGGATCGACTTGTGATTTTGATCTATACCGCTATCGAGCACAGCAACACCTACTCCGGTGCCATCCAAAGTTGAACCGGAAACTAGCGTACGCACCAAAGTTGCCGCCACTGTTGTCTCTATATGTCCGCCTGTGGATGCAACAACTCGATCAGGGCTGATATAGGCGATGTCTTTATCCATCGCTAACTCTTTAATTTTAGAAATGGGCAATTCGGCGCTTATTAACCCCAAAGATTTGAATGTCTTTTTGATGCGACCCTGAAACTGACGTAACTTACCTCTTATGGCATTGCGTCTTTCAGAGGTAATGAATATATGTGGGGAGTCACTGAAATTGTGTTCTTCAGTAAGATTATGCGCTTCAGTCTCTTTCAATTGAATAATGACACGAAGTGTTTCATCTTCCATCGCCAAAGTCATCTCTTGCGTGATGCTCTCTTCCAGATCAGGAGCAATTTTAGTGACTTCGATATCAGTATTGATGATTTGTTGTTCAAAATTATCAGCTTCTATTTTCTGTGGGTCAGATGCCTGAGCCCCCACACTCCTTGACGGAAACTGACCCATCAACATCCCGACAATTAGCAAGGTTATCAATGTTGCAGACCATTTAATTTTTCTAATGTTTCTCTTATACATCTAATTGCTTCCTTAAAGGAGCAGATTCCGTGCTAACTAATATTCGAATTAACAGATAAGTGCAAACCGCGTGCCCTTTTTATACCTGACGATAATCATAAATAGATGAGATTTGTCAGTAGTTTAGGTGTCTAGCGACAACCCACTCTTTCTATGGGTGGCAATCAAGTTGACAGGTTTACATCAGGATGACCGACGGTCTAAATTTTGTCGGAGGTCGAAATTCGATTTCAAAGAGGGGTAAAAGAGCTTGGGTTTACCAAATGATCGTATGCACCATAAACGAAGAAAAGAACCAAGCTTACTTTTGACTTACATCGAAACTTACCTAATACACGAACGGCATGCTTGCCCCAAAGTCGCCAAAGATAGTTGTATTCACAAGAATCGTACCATCACCGAGCACTACGCCGTCGCCAAGCACGACACCATCGCCGAGCACGACACCATCGCCAAGTACGACACCATCGCCAAGCACGACGCCATCACCAAGCACGACGCCACTGGCGAATAAACTGCCGGATGAAAGATAGGTTGAGAAAGCGTGAGTCAATGCGCCGGAACTGATCTGTACGCCGGATGTAATCAAACTAGGGTCATAAGCTATCTGGTTTCCCTGAATCCAGGTTACCCAATCCGTCTCAACACCATCCGAATATGCATATTGCCATTTGGTCATCAATTCACTGCCGTACAAGAAGCAATAATTCGTAATAATGCCCTGCCCCCAGGTAGCCGTCTGACCGGCGATCGTGCTGGCTTGCGGTGAAGGCAAAGCCCCTGTCAACATTGCAAACCCATTCTCAGGCCAGAATAGATCCGGCTTGACGAGTTTAGCCAATCGCACAGCACCATCAATGTTTACTTGACCTGCGCCTTGTTCAAGCGTGTTGGCTCCGTTGATCGTTTGAGCTGAATACGAAAGAATTGCTTTTACAAGATTCGGGGTAAGGTTTGGATTGACTTGCAACATCAAAGCAACCGCGCCTGTGACAATTGGCGCAGCCATTGAAGTGCCGCTCAAATACATCACCTTATCAGCAGAGTTTGTGTAACTTCCGATTGCCAGAGTTGGCGCAACCGAGAGGATTTTATTACCACCCCCTGTTTTACCGTTTGAACGTGCGCCTATCAGTTTATTGCCTGGTGCGACAAGATCTGGCTTAATGTAATTTTCATAATGTCGATTGCCATAGTAATCCGTAGAGTAACTGCGTGTTGGACCACGCGAGCTAAAAGAGGCTACCCGGTCATCCGACCTCGCGTTGGTACCGAAGGTATTGACCGCACCGACTGTGATGACACACGGGTCAATGCCCGGCGAACCGATGGCACCATATACTTTTCGCCCTAAGAAATCTTTCCCTAAATTTCCAGCAGAAGCGACAACAACAATTCCATTCATAAAAGCGCCATATACGCCAATACATAGCGGGTCATCGAAATGATGAAGCTTTGCCGTTGTGCTAAGGCTCAGATTAATCACACGAATATTGTAAGCCGCCTTATTACCTATACACCAATCAAGCGCCGCCAAAACATTTCCAACTGTTCCGTGACCATTCTCGTCTAACACGGTCAAATCCAATAAATTAGCGGCAGGGGCAATACCTCGATATGCCCCATTTCCTACTGTAGCGCTGCCAGCGATTAGCGTTGCAATGTGAGTGCCGTGACCGAAAGGATCGTTTATTTTACCTGTGCCTGTGAAATCTTTGCGATATACAACACCCGGATGCCCCGTTGACGCATTTACCAGTTTGTGATTAGCGTCTATGCCGCTGTCTACTACGGCAATGCCTATCCCACGCCCGTCAACTGTGGTGCCTGAGACCAGCGAGCGTACATTGGTGACTCCGCTTTCTGTTTCCACATATCCATTTACGGTTGCATGAACAGAGCTATCAGGACTGATATATTCTACCTGTACGTCAGATGCAAACTCTTGAATTTTGGACAAAGGGATTTCCGCGCTGACCAATCCCAACGATTGAAAAGCCTTTTTCAAAAGCCCGCCATTCTTTTTGAGCTTACCGCTAACCTCGCTCTTTTGCTCATCCGAAATCAATATGGGTGCGGAATCAGGTTTTGAATTATTTGAATTATCTTTGGCAACTGGCGCCGTCTCTTCCGATTTGCTTAACCGGATGATGACTTGAACAGTCTTGTCTTCAGCTGGCACCTGTGTCGCCCTGCTCAAGGTTTCTTGCAATTCAGGAGCAATCTTTTGTGAGCGCGCCTCGCCACTTAACCTCTGGTGCTCAGTCGGAGTTAAATCAAGGCGATGCTTGCGGCTGTTCTGCGCTCTGAGACTTAATGAAAAAACCTGACTCATTAACAGTAAGGTGAGTAAGACTGTTAAACCTTTCTTCATTTCGGGGAACTTTCTCATTGGTTTCTGATTTATAATCTCCAAGCTAAATTAATTGAATATTCTTTTGCTGCGAATAGTAAATCAACATGTGCGAGAGCAAGAGGTGTGCCTATGATTTGAGTCGTTGGTTTTTAATATAACCTTGGTTTTATAGGTTTTTCAGGTACTTACTCGCGCAATACGATCATTCAGAAAAACCGTGCACTCTGACCGAATTCCTGCATTTTGACTGACGAAAGATGCTCATTATAGACTTTGAGGCATTTCGAATTTAGGGAGATAGAAGGTGCTTGGAAAGAATTTAGACTGGCAACCAATACTATTTTCTGTTGATGGAGTTCTTCGATTTCTCGTAGGACGTGGCAAGGCTGAGGGGCGATCATCTCTGACCGCCCGCTTCTCAAATTTAATTTTGGCTGAGGCTTTTGCGAATGCGATCACGATACCAATTGGCTTTTGCACGAACGGAAAATTCATCAATGGTCAGCACACGACGATTCTGCATAACCACTTTTCCATTGATCATCACAGTCTCGACATCCGATGCCTTTGTCGCATAGACCAGGTGTGAATAGACATTATAAAGCGGCATTTGATGTCCACTGCTCATTCCAACAATAATCAAATCAGCGCGTTTTCCTGCTTCGAGCGAACCAATCTCTTTATCCAGATGGATGGCTCTGGCGCCGCGAATCGTCGCCAACTCCAGTGCCTCTTTCGCAGGTAAAACCGTCGGGTCTTTGGCAACGAACTTGTGAAACTTGGCGGCCGTGTCCATCTCTTCCCACATATTGAGGTCGTTATTAGACGCTGCGCCATCTGTTCCAAGTCCTACATTGACGCCAGCTTTTAGCATCTGTGGCACAGGAGCGGCTCCTGCAGCCAGTTTCATGTTCGACTGCGGGCAATGCGCCACGCCTACTTCACGAGCCGCAAGCGTTTTGATGTCTTCTTCCGTAGGCCAAACCATGTGCGCGGCAATGACACGATTGTCTAATAAGTTAATCCTTTCGAGATAAGAGACGGAGCTTGTGTTGTACTTCTCTTTTATCGTTTTGACTTCGGAATAGTCTTCGGCAACATGAATGACGAGCGGAACACCATGTCGTTGAGAAAACTCGTGCGTCTGTTTCAAATGTTCTGTAGAAACCGTGTACGGCGCGTGTGGAGCGATTGCCGGAACAATGAGTGTGTGACCTTTCCATCTCTGCACATACTTTTCTGCATAGCTCATCGCCGCTTCCCAGGTCTTGTTGTCTGGCGCGGGAAAATCAATCACCGTTTCACCAAGCACGCCACGCATCCCTGCTTTCGCGGTTTCGTCGGCGATTGCGTCTTCGTAGTAGTACATATCAACGTATGTGGTCGTGCCGCCGCGAATCATCTCTAGGCACCCAAGCTTTGTTCCCCAACGCACGAACTGTTCATCTACGTTTTTGGCTTCGGCTGGAAAGATGAATTTCTGCAACCATTCGGGCAACAACAAATCATCAGCGATGCCACGAAACAGTACCATAGGAATGTGTGTATGTGTGTTAATGAGACCCGGCATCACGACTTTTCCAGTCGCGTTGATGACGCGCGCGGATGTGTATTTACGAGCAATTTCTGCACTTGACCCGATTGCGACAATGCGTTCGCCGCGAACCGCTACCGCACCGTTTTCAATCACCCGCGAAGCGTTATCCATCGTGACAACCGTGCCGCCACGAATGATGGTATCAACCGATTCCGCCGCCTCAGATTGGAAAGGCAAAGCCGATACGATCAATGCAAACATCAACAAAAATATTGCCAAAGTCTTTTTCAAGATTATTCTCCAAGTAATATTTAGGAAGGATCGCTTACGAAAAGTACCACTACAACTCACCCAACACCAACGAGAAAGCTCGCATCGAAGGCTTTAGGCAACAAGTCTTTGATTTCGCATTTCTGCACATCGCCGGAAAGGTTCGCCATGATTACGGTTGTCTCTTCAGCGGCGAATTCCCATATCATCTGTCTGCAACAACCGCAGGGCGGGGTTAGATTTTCCGTGTCAACGACAACGGCAATCTTCAAGATCTCGCGTGACCCTTCACTGACGGCTTTGACAATTGCTACGCGTTCGGCACAAACCGTCAAACTGTAGGTTGAGTTTTCGATATTACAGCCCATGAAAACTCTGCCGTCAACAGTGACTAATGCCGAGCCGACTTCAAATTTCGAGTACGGCGCGTGGGCCATTTCGCGCGCTTGCTTGGCTAACTCAATTAACTCATCATCGCTAATCATAAGACTTTTTCTTTTCAAACTTTGATTTTCTGTCTCTGGTTTCCTGCCAAATTATTTCTGTCCATTCAATATGGCTTTGATCTTTCCGGTGATTAAATCTATGCCAACTACATTGCTGCCGCCTTCGGGAATGATTATATCAGCATAACGTTTTGATGGCTCGACAAATTGCAAGTGCATCGGTCGCACAGTCGTCTGATACTGTTCAATCACCGATTTCATCGTGCGCCCGCGTTCTTCCACATCGCGTTTCAATCTCCTGATGAAGCGAATGTCTGCGTCTGTATCGACAAAAATTTTCATATCCATCATGCTGCGGAGTTCTGGGTTAATGAACACGAGTATGCCTTCCATGATGATGACAGGGCGCGGTTCTATGTGGCGTGTCGTTGTGGTTCGTGAATGTGTGGCGTAATCGTAAATTGGCTGGTCTATGCTTTCGCCAGCGATTAAGGTCTCCAGATGATTAATCAATAAATCATTATCTAACGCATCAGGATGATCGAAGTTAACGTGTCGCCTCAACTCTAAAGGCATATCGCCTAGATTGCGATAGTAAGAATCCTGTTGAATAAAGATGACGTTTCCTGCGCCGACTTCTGCAACAATTTTATTCGCGACGGTGGTTTTGCCACAACCTGTGCCGCCGCATATTCCGATGACCATAATTTCCTTTTCGGCTATTCACTCAACAGGCGCGGCACGATGCGAATAATCAAGTCAGCGAGTTGCTTGCCTGCTTTGTTACCGACATCAATCACCTCGCCATGATGGATCTCTTGGTCGCTCATTCCCGCCGCAAAATTCGTTATGCAGGAGAACGCCAGAATCTTCATCCCGCAATGGCGAGCGACAATCGCTTCTGGAACAGTGGACATTCCCAACGCATCGCCTCCGAGTTTCGTAAGCATACGCACTTCGGCAGGAGTTTCATATGACGGACCGCGAAGTGCTAAATAAACGCCTTCCGCCAGTTTCAAATCCATTTCACGCGCCGCCTCTTTGGCAATCTCTATGTAAGCAGGCGTGTAAATATTGGTCATATCCGGGAAGCGGGGACCAAAGCGATCTTCATTAGAGCCATACAAAGGATTATCTCCCAACAAATTTATGTGGTCATTGATAATCATCAATGTGCCTGGCGAAAGATGTTTTGCCGCGCCGCCCGCTGCATTGGTCAAAATCAGAGATTGTATGCCCATCATCGAAAAGACCCGCACAGGAAGAGTGACTTCCTGCATTGAATATCCTTCATAAAAATGAAAGCGCCCCTTCATTAACAGAACATCAATGCCACCAAGCGAGCCACTTATAAGCGAGCCCGCGTGACCTTCGACAGTTGAGACAGGAAAGTACGGGATCTCCTCGTAAGGAATTTCAACCGCCTCTTCGACTGCATCGGCAACACCGCCGAGGCCCGAGCCAAGTACGACTGCCACACGCGGTTTGCGGCTCCCGGATTTCGAGTTAATAAATCGCGCCGCTTCTTCTGCTCTTTCATAAATCGGTATTGTCATCTTATTAAATCCCAAGTTCCAGAGTTTGAATCTCTGCTCTCCAATGATTGAAACAGGTTCCTGTAGCCAATTTCAAGGTACAGATAATTCTAATTAACACACAGCCTATATCTATTTCTCCTTCGCATAGGGAATGCCTAATGCGCGAGGTGGAATAGCTCGTCCTATGAATCCTGCCAGAACGACTAAGGTTAAAACGTAAGGAATGATTTGAATAAACTGTACGGGGATGTTGACAACGCCTTGCATACGAATCGAAATTGCCTCTGCCACACCAAATAACAGGCAGGCTAAGAATGCGCCAACCGGATGCCACTTGCCGAATATCAACGCCGCAAGCGCGATGAAACCACGACCCGCAGTCATATTGCGAGTGAATAATGAATTTTGCCCTATGGACAAATATGCGCCACCGATTGCGGCAAGAAAGCCGCTCAACATCACCCCTGCATATCGCATTTTCGCCACGCTGACGCCAGCCGTATCCGCCGCTTCGGGGTTCTCGCCCACAGCCCTCAGACGCAAGCCGAATCGTGTTTTAAACAAAACGTAGTATGAAATCGGCACCATTGCTAATGCGAAATAGACGATAGGTTTGTGACCTGAAAACAATTGGCTCAAGACAGGAATCTTGTCTATTAGAGGGATGTTCCAATCAGGCAATACTTGTTCGCGGGGCAATTGCGGAGTCGCGCCAGTTGATTCAAACATCGCGCCAGATACAAGCGCTGGAATGCCTAAGAACAAAATGTTGATCGCGGTGCCGACGACAACCTGATCGGCTTTATATTCAATCGAAGCGACCGCGTGAATGAAGGCTACAAGTACGCCTGCAAGGCCAGCAGCGAGCAAACCCAGCCAGGGGCTCTGGGTTTTCGCAGTCACCGCAGCAGCAGTGAACGCGCCAGACAACATCATGCCTTCCAGCGCGATATTGATGACTCCGCTTCGTTCTGAAAACAAGCCTCCAAGTGAAGCTAAAATCAGTGGCGTTGAAAGCCTGATCATCGAAGCCAATAGCGATAAATTAATAATGTTTTCAAGCATAATTTACCTTGTGTCTAAGAGCCTGAAGTTTGGTGTCTGTTAAACATTGTAAAATGACACCAGAAACTGGACTACCGCATGTAATCTACCTTGCACCCTTTCTAGAATTACAACTACGGCACATTAAAGCAGCATTTGAGATAGAGGTACGGCCACCTTTCGTATGTGGTTTAGTGTGATCAACCGTGAAGTTATTCCATGACAGAAGGTCACGACAAATAGCACATCGCTTTTTTTCATCAGAATGCCATATTAGTCTTCGTTGCTCTGGAGTGAAAATTCGTCGTTCGTCTTTCTTCTCAAATATGCCTCCTAAAATCCCTCGCAAAATATCTCCCCTTTTTTTGCGAGTTGATTGACTATCCGTGTCGCCCTGCACTGTGAATAAGTAATCAGCGAATAATCGTTGTTCGGGAGTCGCGCCTTCGGCTTTGCGAACTCGTAGTCGAACCTCGTCAACTCCCTGCGATAACCAAACAAGTAAGTTTTGAGCTTGTGCGTTGCGCCTACGGTCATTCAAAACGCATTGTTGCTTATCTAATTCCCAAATTAAAAAGAAGATCGAATAAAAATCAACGGAGTTAGCAAAACGCGTGGTTTTGATTTCTGGGAAAACCTTACTAACCAGATTAAGTATACGATTAAAGTCATTTTTGCATTTAATTAATAGGTTTCCTTTTAGAGTGTCGCCTCCAATTACCTTGTCCAATGCTTTTTTCTTATTTATTGGTCCTTGATTATTAATCGAGGCCATGAGTTCACAAACCAATTCAATGTGCTTCATTCTTTCGGTCTGTACACGAGATAAGATTTTGTTTTGAATAAAAAAATCTTTGTACTTATTTGCTAAACTGGCAGCTTCTTTTAAAAATTCACTTTTCCAATACCTCGCGTTTCTTTTTTCCGCTCCATCGAGTCTTTTTCCTGTTGAATTGAGCTTTACGAATAGATCAACAACTTCCGAAAATTCTCCTGTCACCTCTACGACCTGAATTTTATAGCCATATATTACGTGTTCATGACCTTTTCTCTTTACTTTATTCCAATCCCAATCCTCTATATCGGCTTCTTTTTCTAAGCGAGTCTTAACCGAGTAACGCTTTCCTCGAAACAAGCCTTGAAACATCAGAATAGCCTCAATTCGTTGTTTTCCATCCATCACATCATAAATGAGTTGAC
>JANMSG010001144.1:0-5868 GCA_031389065.1 Acidobacteriota bacterium
CCGATTGCCATGAACAAGGCGCTGACTCGCAGGCAATCTGCGGGTGGAATGGACCGGGACCTTTCAAGATCGTCAACAATTATCTGGAAGGTGCAGGTGAAAACCTTATGTTTGGCGGAGCCGACCCGCGAATTGATATGCTCGTTCCATCAGATATAGAGTTTCGCCGCAATCATCTCTTTTAGCCTCTGGCGTGGAAGAAGGGCCATGAGAGTTTTGCGGGGCGCGCCTGGTCTATCAAAAATATCTTTGAGCTAAAGAACGCGCGTCGTGTGCTGATTGACGGAAACATCTTCGAGAACAACTGGGTGGACGCGCAGAATGGCTTCGCCATTTTGTTTACGGTTCGCAATCAGGAAGGCGCCGCTCCCTGGTCTGTCGTCGAAGATGTAACCTTCACCAACAATATTCTGCGCCATACAGCGGCAGCAATAAACATACTCGGTCGCGACAACAATCAAAGCGAGCAGGTTCAACGGATTAAGATTCGTAACAACCTTGTCTACGACATTGGAGGCAAGCAATGGGGCGGCAACGGTGCATTCCTGCAAATCAGCGAAACCCGCGATGTTGTTGCCGATCATAACACGGTGATGCACACAGGAAATATGATCATCGGGCATGGGGCAGCCAATGAAGGTTTTGTCTTTACCAATAATCTGATTCCACACAACGAGTACGGAGTAATTGGCGACGGTACAGGCCCCGGTAACCCTACCTTGAGCAAATACTTTCCCAACTCGGCGTTTACAAAGAACGCGATTGCAGGGGGACGCGCTTCGCTCTATCCGGCGGATAACTTCTTCCCTGCGGCCTTTGATGATATTGGAGAAGCAAAGTTTACTCTTTCACCGAGCAGTTCTTTGCGCAAGGCAGCAACAGATGGGCGCGACATTGGTTGCGATCTGAAGGCGCTTGAGACATCCATTGGCAGCATTCAAGTCCTCAACTCTTTTTTGATGACCCGCCCTACCTTACAGACCCCAGAGCATAGATATGGAGGTATGCTTGATGACCGCGGTTGAATCCCAGGTAGAGCGAGGGCAGTTAAAAGAGCCTCCTCCTGCAATAAGCGTCATCATACCGTCCTATTGTGACAGCCAGTACATAGGGGAAGCCATCAACTCAGTCATGGCGCAAACTTTTCGTGATTATGAGATTCTGGTAGTAAATGATGGTTCGCCGGATACCGACGAATTAGAGAGCGTGCTGGAGAAATATGAGGGTCGCATCATTTATATCAAGCAGGAGAACCGTGGCTGTAGTGCTGCGCGTAACGTAGCAATCCGCGCGGCTCGTGGCCAATTCATCGCTTTTCTCGACGCCGACGATTACTGGAGCCCCGAGTTTCTGGCACAACAAAAGAGATTTCTTGATGAAAACCCGACGATTGATCTGGTTTACACGGACGCCTTACATGTGGGCGACTCGCCACTGGCTGGTTGCACTTTCATGGAGACATCTCCGTCAACCGGCGATGTGACTTTTGAAAGTCTGCTGGCTGGCACATGTACGGTTGTCCTTTCGGGCGTGGTGACACGCCGACAAGCGGTTTTAGAAGCCGGCCTGTTTGATGAAACCCTACGCTATGCTGAAGATTATGATTTATGGTTACGGATGGCGAGGCGGGGGGCAGGCTTGGCTTACCAGCCTACGGTGTTGCTTTGCAAGAGAATGCATCAGACAAATGCAAGCTCTAATCTCATAAAACTTTTTGAGAGCGCCTTACGCGTGCTCGACAGGACTGAGCGTATCACTCAGTTGACTGACAAAGAGCGTGTGGCGCTCAAGCAGCGTGTGGCAACCATTGAGGCGGGATGGAAGCTTGAGCGCGGGAAAGCCAAGCTAAGCCACGCCGATTTTTCTGCAGCAGCAGAGGATATCAGGGCTTCGAACAATTATTATCAAAGCCCTAGACTGAAAATATTGCTTCTGGGTCTGCGGTTTTCGCCAAAGCTGTTGCTGCGTATTTATAAGCTACGCGACCACTTCAGCATCGGAACAAAAACCAAATATCGGCGCAGAAACTGGCAGAAAGAAAAGGCTTTACAGCCAATAGCGGACTCTGCAAAAGAACAAAACGATACTGGTGAGATGATTGAAGTCGATCAGGGAGCCGGGTCGCTGGTGACGCGAGCCGCCTGGATTCTCTTTGCCAAGAGTGTGGCTTTCGCCCTTAGTTTTGCGTTACCTCTTCTGCTGGTGCGGCGTTTAAGCCAGCATGAATTTGGTCTATATAAACAGGTCTTTCTGGTGATTGGCACGGCACTCACCATGTTGCCGCTGGGCTTTGGCATGAGCGCTTACTATTTCTTGCCTCGCGAGCGGGACAGGCGTGGATTGATTGTCTGGAATGTACTGCTCTTTTACGTATTCACGGCAGGGGTCGCCGGTCTTGCTCTGTGGCTGCGTCCGGAATTGCTGGGCAGCCTTTTCAAGAGCGTCGAATTAATCGAATACGCGCCCATGATTGGCATAGCCATTTTATTCTGGGTACTTTCTTCATTTCTAGAAGTCGTAGCCGTCGCCCATCAAGAAGCCAGGCTCGCCACCGTCTTTATCATCGCTTCGCAATTTACCAAGGGTATGTTGTTGCTCGCCGCAGCGCTCCTGTTCGGCTCAATTGAGGCGCTCATTTATGCGGCAATCATCCAAGGAGTGCTGCAAACTCTGATCATGTTCTTTTATCTGCGGTCGCGCTTTCCACAGTTCTGGAGTCGTTTTGACTGGCCGGTCATGCGTGAACAGTTGTCGTATGCCGTGCCGCTTGGGCTGTCGGGCGTACTCTTTTCCATACAGTTGGAACTGCACAGTTATTTTGTCGCCAATCGCTTCGACGCTGCCACTTATGCGATCTACGCGATTGGATGTTTTCAATTACCGCTGGTCGGCATACTCAGTGAATCAATCTGTTCGGTGATGATTCCTCGCCTGAGTTTCTTACAGAAGCAGAACCAGAATCGCGAGATCATAGAACTTACAGCAAGAGTTATGCGCAAACTCGCCGCGATATACTTCCCGCTATACGTCTTTTTAATGATCGCCGGGCGCGAGTTTATAACCGTGCTATTCACTGACCGTTACCTGTCGAGTTGGCCGATATTCGCAATTAACTTAACCCTGTTGCCGGTCAGCATACTGGTGCTTGATCCGGTGCTGCGCGCCTATGCAGAACAGCGATACTTTGTGCTGAGGCTGCGCTTTGGTCTGATCGTCATGATGATCACCGCGCTATGGTTTGCGACAACCTATATTGGTCTTATCGGAGTCATATCTGTCGTCGTCTTTGTCAACCTGATCGAGCGCGTAGTAACTGTCATCAGGATGAGCCGCATCGTCGGAGTAGCGAGGCGTGACATCATCCTGCTTAAGGATGTCGGCAAGTTGGCAATGAGTTCTGTAGCCGCAGGGCTTCTTGCGCTGGCTGCCAAAATATATCTCGGGCAGGCCGGACCCATCAAGATACTGGTTATCACAGCGATTATCTTTTCCGTGATCTATATTTCGATCTTTCTGCTGTCGAGCATTCTTACAAGGGATGAGTGGAATATCATACACCGCCAGGTTTCGCGCCTGCGTCGGCTGCCTGGCAGACAGGCAACCAGCCTGGTTGCGAAAGGGGATGTTTGATCAGGAGATAAGGTGAGAGCTACCGGCAAAAGCGTTGGAGGGTTTTTAATGAACATAAAAGAGATGTATAGACAGGCACAACAACCCTACCCGGGCGGCTGTGAGTTTGTCGCTAGTGCGCCGATTCGATTTTCAGGATTTTCAATCCTCGCAACTTTTGTATCGAGCGCTCGAAGAATAACTATAGAAAGCAACTCGGTAAGCAGAAGAACTATTATTTTGTCTGTATTAGGAACGACAAAACCGAATGAGGTACTCCCATGAAAATGCTGTTGAAAGATATCTTTGACTTGGCTAGGCGTTTGAGAAATATAAGGCGAAGCAAATTCGTAGGGATTACAGCAGGTGAATTGGCACGATCTTACGCCAAGATGGAAGCGAAATATTTGCAAAGCAACTATCTGAAAAGCCAGCCTCAATCACCGCAAGAAATCTTGGGTTATCAGTTCAATTTCCTGAGCTATGGTACCCTCCGTTACTTATTCAACGAGATTTTCCTGCGTCAGGAATACTGCTTTATTACCGACAACAAAAAGCCTTTTATTATTGATTGTGGGAGTAATATTGGAGCCGCCATTTTATATTTCAAGAAGCTGTATCCGGGAGCAAGTATCATCGGATTTGAGCCCTCCGAACAAGCATTCGAGGTGCTGAAGTCGAACATAGAAGGGAATGGGTTACAAAATGTCACGATCTATAATTTAGGTCTTTCTGGTCAGGAAGATGAACAGGAGTTTTATTTTGATCCGTCAAACATAAGTAATTTGAGAATGAGTTTTGTGAAGGAGCGCGTCCAAGGTGTATCAACTTTTGTCAAGACAACGACTCTTTCAAAATATATCAATCAGACAGTCGATTTTTTAAAAATGGATATTGAAGGATCAGAGATTTTCGTGATAGAAGAATTGCATGAAACTCAAAAACTTTCCTTCATAAAGGAGATGGTAATTGAGTATCACCACCATATAGACAAAGAATCGGACAATTTATCCTATATGCTTCATCTACTGGAGCAGAACAATTTTGGATATCAAATTAGTGGCAACTTCCCTCTCCCCCCAGCCAAAGGAGATTTCCAAGACATCATGATTTATGCGTATAGAAAATGTTACAGTACGTAAGAATTTGCTGCTTGAAATGCACTGTGCAACGACTGAAGAAAACCCCTATCTTACGGTTACTGATCTGAGCACCAAGCACCTGACACGGACTTCTTCGTACGAGAAAACAGTTACTTATGAGTGATTAAGATATGAGAAAGCAGGGTATAAAAAAAACAGAAGACGGCAGAAGCGCTCGCCCTGCCGTCAGTGTTATCATCCCCGCCTACCGCGCGGTTGAGTATATAGGCGAAACTCTGGACTCCGTGCTGCGGCAGACCTTCACAGACTATGAAATCATCGTTGTCAATGACGGTTCGCCCGACACGGTTGAGTTTGAGCGTGTGCTTGAGCCTTACGGTGACCGGATCGTTTACCTCAAGCAGGAGAACGCTGGACCTGCCGCTGCGCGCAACACCGGAATACGCGCAGCACGCGGGCAATACGTTGCGTTCCTCGACTCTGATGATATTTATCTGCCAGATTATCTGGAAAAGCAGTTGGCGTTTATGGAGAGCGGGAATTATGAGTTTGTTTACTCGGACGCGCTACTCTTCGGGCAATCGCCCTTGTCCGGGTACACCTTTATGGAGTTGGTGCCTTCGGAGGGTGAAGTGACATTAGAGAGTCTGCTGGCGGCGCGCTGCACGGTTATTACATCCACCGTAGTTGCGCTCAGGCAAGTGATCTTAGATGTCGGACTATTTGACGAAAAGCATATGTTGATCATCCCCGCCGAGGACTATGATCTCTGGTTGCGGCTGGCGCAACGCGGCACACGCATGGCGTTCCAGCGGAAAGCCTTGATTAAACACCGGAAACACTCTCTGAGCCTGTCCGCTAATTCCATCAAAGCCTTTGAGGGTGCCTTACATGTCCTCAACAAAATCGAGTGTAGTTACCCCCTGACCCAGACAGAGCAGGCGATGATGACGATCACGGTCACGCAATTGAGAGCAGCGCTTGAGCTGGAGCGCGGCAAGCATCACCTGATAAACGAAAATTTCCAAGCCGCGGCAGAAGCCATCTGGCAGGCGAATAAATTTTATCGCAAGTGGAAATTGCGCGTCATACTTCTTTGGCTCAAAGTCGCGCCGCATTCGTTGCTATCAATATACCTCCTACGCCAGCGCAACCT